>JAYTNQ010000115.1:0-1747 GCA_043748255.1 Bacteroidota bacterium | reverse complement strand
TCGAAAAAAGTTGAAAAAACGTCATTGCCGTGGCAAAACAAATGATTAGAAAAACCCAAAATATTTTGTCATCAAAAACAGATATTTTGCTGGTTTGATTTTCTAAAAGGGTTGCCTTTGGGCTTACAAACGGAGTTTCTTTTACCATCAATGCAAAGATTGTGATGGCGATTATACAAGTTATACCATCTACCCAAAACAAGCCGTGATAGCCGATATTCATAATTAATAATCCGCCTAAAGCCGGGCCAGCTGCAAGCCCCAAATTGACAGCCAATCGAACCAGGGTAAAGGCTCGCGCTCTGTTTTCGGGTTTGGCATAGCTGCCAATAGATACAAACATAGCAGGTCGAAACATGTCTGCCACGACCATTAATACAAACATTCCGATTGCTAAACCCCAAAAACTTGTGATATATTGTAGTGCAAAAAAGAGTAATCCACTTACAAATAAACTAAAAACCATGATTTTGTAAAAGCCAATTTTGTCCGATAATTTGCCCCCAAGATAAGAGCCAAGCATCGATCCGAGACCATAAAAAACCATAATCCAACCAACTTGTTCAAACGAAAGTTGTAGGTCTTCTTTGAGATATTTGGTCAGAAATGGCAAAACCATCGTGCCAGCTCTGTTGATAAACGTAATGGTTGTAAGAATCCAAATTTCTCTCGAAAAGCCTTTGAAGTTGTTGATGTATCTTTGAAATGCGTTTGCAAGCATAGCGGTTTATTTGGTTGCAAAGGTAGCAAAAAATAGGGTTTTTTGAAGGTTTTTGCTGACTGAAATTTAGGCGAGAGCTTGTTCAAGATCTGCAATTAAATCTTCGATATCTTCTATCCCAACGCTAAGACGGACTAAATCGTCGGTGATGCCAACTTCTTTTCGTTTGTGTTCTGGAATCGAGGCGTGTGTCATGAGTGCAGGATGGTTTGCCAAAGACTCTACTCCTCCAAGGGATTCGGCGAGAGTAAAAACTTTTAGTTTTTCGAGAAACGTTATGGCGTCTTGTTTTTGAGCCGAAGCAAAAGTAAAGGAGACCATTCCGCCAAAACCACTCATTTGTTTTTTGGCAATTTCATGAAACGGATGCTCTGGCAAACCTGGATAATAAACCGTTTTTATTTTGGGGTGTTTTTGTAAAAAAGAGACTACTTTTTCGCCGTTTTCGCAATGTCTTTGCATGCGCAGGTGCAAGGTTTTCAGACCACGATGTACCAAGAAGCAGTCCATTGGACCGAGTGTTGCTCCGGTTGCAAACTGCTGAAAATGAAGCTGTTCTCCCAATTTTTCGTCTTTTACAATTAATGCGCCTGCGATAGCGTCTGAATGACCGCCGAGATATTTGGTTGCAGAGTGCATCACAATATCTGCACCAAGATCCAATGGTTTTTGCAAATAGGGCGTTGCAAAGGTGTTATCGACCGCAAAAAGAATGTTTTTTGGCTTTGTTATTTTGGCAATAGCCGCAATATCTGCAAGTTTCATCAATGGGTTTGTGGGGGTTTCTACCCAAACCAATTTGGTGTTTTGATTGATAAGGGCTTCAAATTTGGCAAGATTTGTCATATCAACAAAAAGAAATTTGATTCCAGAATTGGCATAAATTCGGCTAAACATGCGGTAAGTGCCACCATACAAATCGTCCATTGCAATAACTTCGTCACCAGCTTTTAGGGAGCGCAAGATGCAATCTGTAGCTGCTAATCCAGATGAAAATGCCAATCCACGAACGCCATTTTCTATACT
>JAYTNQ010000114.1:0-12356 GCA_043748255.1 Bacteroidota bacterium | reverse complement strand
CAACCCGGTTACCAAACTCACAACTCCTATTTGGAATTTGATGATGAAAAACATCTATCAAATTGCCCCAGGAGGCCAGTTGGAACAGACCGATTTTAGATTCAATATTGTATATACAGATCCTACACCGCTGAACTATATTAGTCCGGCATCTTCCACAAGTCCGTTGCCAGCAGATGTAGAAAAAACACCTTTGTTAAAAGTTTTTAATGTTGATAGGCTCAATAGTATCAACGATCCAGAAGAAGGAGGAGATGGTTTTTTTGATTTTATTCCAAATATAACGGTTGATCCACAGTATGGTCGTATTATTTTTACTACGGTAGAACCCTTTGGAAAACACCTTTTTGATAAGTTAAAAACCAATCCTTCAGAAGATTATAACGATGTTGGACAAGTTACTTATAACGAAAATCAAAAAAAATATGTTTTTAGAAACATGTATCGCAGTACTCAAACGGGTGCTTTGCAAAGTAGCGACAAAAACAAATTTCAATTGCGTGGAAAATACAAATCTACTGCAGGCGATGGTATTGCAATTGGTGCTTTTAATGTTCCAAAAGGCTCTGTTGTCGTAAAATCTGGTGGGCGAGTGCTGCTTGAAGGCGTAGATTATTCTGTAAATTATCAATTAGGGCGGGTTATTATTTTGGATCCAGCCATTCAAGCTTCAAAAATGCCTTTGGATATATCTGTAGAAAATAATTCTGTATTTGGGCAACAAACCCGAAAATTTATTGGAATAAACGTAGAGCACAAATTTTCGGACAAATTTATGATTGGAGGTACTTATCTTAATATGACCGAAAAACCGTTTACACAAAAAACGAGTTATGGACAAGAATCAGTAAGCAATACCATTTTTGGATTTAATACCAATTTTTCGACAGAAATTCCGTTTTTGACAAGATTGGTCAACAAATTACCCAATATTGATACAGATATTGCTTCCAACTTTTCGTTTAAAGGGGAGGTTGCTTTTTTGCGACCAGACACCCCTACGGCAGACCGTTTTAAGGGAGAATCTACAGTTTATGTAGATGATTTTGAAGGTTCACAGACCACAATAGACATGAAAGCACCTTCGGCATGGAGTCTTGCATCGGTGCCATTATGGAAAAGCGGTGTGAGTTATAATACTTTTGGTTTAGACAATATTTCAGAGCCTCCTTCAAGCGTTTCAGACGGTTTTAAAAGAGCAAAAATTTCGTGGTATTCTGTGGATCCAACTTTTTATACCGCCCAAAGACCAGGTGGAATTAGTGACGCAGATATGGCAGCAGATAGGGTTCGCCGTATATATAGTGCCGAATTGTTTCCAGAAACAGATATTGCTGTAGGTCAACCCACTGTGATTAACACCCTGGATTTGAGTTATTATCCTTCTGAACGTGGGCCATATAATTTTAATCCATCTGCGGTTTCAAACACGCTGACCAACCCGAAAGACAATTTTGGAGGTATTATTCGATCTATAAATACCACCAATTTTGAACAAGGAAATGTAGAATACATTCAATTTTGGGTTTTAGATCCTTATTTTAACAATGAAATTCCGAGTACTAATATTGGAAAAGTGTTTTTTAATTTAGGTCAAATTTCAGAAGACGTTTTGAGAGATGGCAAAAAGCAGTATGAAAATGGTTTACCAGAAGCGGGAGCCATTCAAAACACTTTGAGTTCTGTTTGGGGACAAACACCAGTTTCTCAATCATTGATATATGCTTTTGATGCAAATGATGGCAATCGAGCAGTTCAAGATGTTGGATTAGACGGTTTTGCGGATTCAGGAGAGGCAACAAAATTTCCCGCTTTTGCTGGACTTCAAGACCCATCTGCAGACAATTATCAATATTATTTGGATGCAAATGGCTCTGTTTTAGAGCGTTATAAAAATTACAATGGATTAGAAAACAATTCGCCGGTTCTGGTAGGAAACACTCGTGGTAACTCGACAAATCCAGATGCCGAAGATATTAATCGTGATAATACGATGAACACTATAAATGCCTATTATCAATATAGTATAGATATTAATGCCAATATGAAAGTTGGCGACAAATTTGTTTCAGATGTTCGATTGGCAACGGCAACCAATCCAACAGGTGGCGACGATATTAAATCGAGATGGATTCAATTTAAAATTCCAATAGAGCAGGGGAGTAGCCAAGTGAAATTTGGAACTATTGAAGATTTTAGATCTATCCAATTTATGCGATTGTTTTTGACAGGGTTTTCAGATCAAATCACACTTCGTTTTGGAACTTTAGATTTGGTGCGTGGCGAATGGCGCCGATTTGCTAATAGTCTTGAGCCTGGAGGCGACAACCCTGATAATGACAATACTGGCTTTGATGTTTCGACGGTTAATGTTCAAGAAAACGGCGAGCGCGCCCCTATAAAATATGTTACTCCGCCAGGTGTGGTAAGAGAACAGGTGTATAACAACAACACGCTTATCAATCAAAATGAGCAATCACTTTCGATTAAAATTTCAAACTCTGGGTTAGAGTCAAATGATTCTCGCGCAGTCTTTAAAACCGTGAATGTCGATATGCGTCAGTCTAAAAAGCTCAATATGTTTTTGCACGCAGAATCTTTGATAGACGATAACGATAGCAAAAGCCTGAAAGACAATCAAATATCTGGATTTATTAGATTTGGAAATGATTTTACTCAAAATTATTATCAAATAGAAAAACCACTAAAAGTGACTCTTTGGAATGATAGTACAACGGCCGACAAGGTTTGGCCAGAAGAAAACAATATGGTATTGCCACTTTCTTTGCTTACTAAAATTAAAATTCTTGCGATGCAACATCCCGAAGATTTCACGGCGGAAGGCGTATATAGCAAATTTGATTATGAATTAGATTCAAATATTCCTGCAAGTGCCAACAGCCTAAAAATAAGCGTTCGTGGAAATCCTAATTTTGGTGTTGTTCGTACTTTGATGGTTGGTGTTCGAAACAACAAACAAAAAGGGTTAGATCCAGATAACGACTATGTAAAAGGCGAGGTTTGGTTTAATGAGCTTCGTTTATCGGGATCAGACAATAGTGGTGGTATGGCAGCAATTGCAGCAATTGACACCAATCTTGCAGATTTTGCCACAATATCTGCATCAGGAAGCATGAATACTATAGGTTTTGGTGCAATCGAAGACAAACCGAACGAACGTAGCCGCGCAGATTCAAAACAATATAGTTTTGTGACCAATCTTAATGCCGGAAAATTATTACCCAAAAAGTGGGGTGTCAATTTGCCGTTTAATTATGCCGTTGGCGAGCAATTTGTTTTGCCAAAATATGATCCATTCAACCAAGATATTATATTGCAAGATTTGTTGGATATTACAGAAAATCAAACCACAAAAAACAATCTAAAAAACCGTGCTTTAGAATATACAAAAAATCAAAGTATCAATTTTATTGGCGTAAAAAAAGAGCGAGGTGCAGACCAGAAGCAACATGTTTATGACCCAGAAAACCTTACGCTTTCATATTCTTACAATCAAATTCAAAAACACGATTTTGAAATAGAAGATTATGTAGATCAACAATTGCGCACGTCTGCGGTATATGCTTATACTTTCAAAAGCAAACCTTTGGAGCCATTTAAGAAAAATAAATTTTTGAACAAAAGCGAATATTGGAGGCTTTTGACCGATTTTAATTTCAACTATTTGCCCTCGAGTATCAATTTTAGTTCAGATTTGACCAGACAATATAACCGACAACAGTTTCGACAAATTGAGGTAGAAGGCATTGGGTTGACCCCACTTTACCGACGCAATTATTTGTTTAATTATCAATATGGTTTTAATTATAATTTGACCAAAACCCTCAAATTTAATTTTACGGCATCTACCAATAATATCGTAAAAAATTATTTGAATGAATTTGGCAAATCGATAGAAGATTTTTCGATTTGGGATGATTATTGGAACATTGGTGAGCCAAACCAGCACAACCAGCAATTGTCTGTAAACTATGAATTGCCAATCAACAAACTGCCTTTTTTGTCTTTTCTAAAATCGAGCTACACCTATACAGGAGATTATAATTGGCAACGAGCCTCACAAGCATTGTCTTTTTATACAAACGATTTGGGCGTAACTTACAATCTTGGAAACACGATACAAAACAATGGATCGCACAAAATAAATGCCGCCTTGAATATGGATTTGTTTTATAAATATGTTGGACTTATAAAAAATAATGTCAAAAAACCTACAAATCAAAAAACCCCACCAAAACCAGGCGAAAAAGTAAATAATAACAATTCCAATATTCAAACAGAAGAAAATCCATTCAAAAAAGCTTTTATTGGAGTACTTACAAGTTTGAAAAACGTGCAAGCCAATTTCACCCAATCTGGTGGCACCGTTTTGCCGGGATACCTTCCGTCACTTGGGTTTTTTGGATCGTCAAAACCAACTTTAGGGTTTGTTTTTGGAATACAAGACGATGTTAGATATGAAGCTTTCAAAAATGGTTGGTTGACCAATTATCCCGATTTTAATCAAAATTATACAACCGTAGTGAACAAAAATTTCGATATGACTGCCAATATGGATTTGTTTCCAGATTTTAAAATCGATTTGACCGCCAATCGCACCTTTGCCGAAAATTATTCTGAACAATATGATTTGCAAAACGATCAATACAACTCGCGCTCACCATACAGCTTTGGAAATTTTTCGATAACCACCAATTTATTAAGAACCTCTTTTAGCGTAAGCGACGAAACAACATCGACGAGTTTTGACAATTTTAGAAGCAATCGACTTGTAATTGCCAATCGATTGGCTGTAGAACATGGAATAGATATTACAAACCCAGCCAATTTAGACGCAGAAAATTATCCTATTGGTTATGGAAAAAATGCACAAGCCGTACTTTTGCCAGCTTTTTTGTCTGCCTATACAGGCGAAAGCGCAAACGGAGTTTCGCTTGGTGCAACAAGAACTATCCCAATTCCAAACTGGACTATCAAATATGGTGGATTGATGAAACTGACTTTCTTTAAAGAAAATTTCAAACGCTTTTCTTTTCAACACGGTTATAGATCGTCCTACACCATCAATTCTATCAGGTCAAATTTTGAATTTGACAAAAACCCAAACGGTTTCGACCAAGGAGGAAATTTCAACAACCGCACTTTGATTTCAAATATCAATTTGGTCGAACAATTCAACCCATTGATAAAGATTGATATGGAAATGAAAAATAACATCAAAATTGTTGCCGAAATGAAAAAAGACCGTGCGCTATCGATGAGTTTTGACAATAATTTGCTTACTGAAGTAAAAGGTTTAGAATACATTTTGGGGCTAGGCTATCGCATCAAAGATGTGATTATTCACTCAGCTTTTGCCGACAATCCAAACGGCATTATCAAAAGCGACATCAACATCAAAGTCGATTTTTCGATGAGAAATAACAAAACTATCGTCAGAAATTTAGATTATAACAACAACAGATTGGGTGGCGGACAAGACCTATGGTCTGCCAAGCTGACTGCAGATTATAACTTTAGCAAAAACCTATCGGCAATCTTATTTTATGATCATTCGTTCACAAAAGCGGTCATTTCAACCTCATATCCTGTAACCAATATTAGAGCAGGATTTACTGTAAGATACAATTTTGGAAATTAATTAAAACTTTAAAAACAACCTATAAAATGACAATTCCAGCTAATTTAAAATACACAAAAGACCACGAATGGATAAGCCTTGATGGCGATATTGCAACAATTGGCATCACAGATTTTGCCCAAAAAGAATTGGGAGACATCGTATATGTAGAAGTAGAAACATTAGATCAATCGCTAGAAAAAGATGAGGTTTTTGGCACGGTCGAGGCCGTAAAAACAGTGTCAGATTTGTTTTTGCCACTCGATGGCGAAATTATTGCTTTCAACGAAACCCTCGAATCAAATCCAGAATTGGTGAATACCGCTCCATACACAGATGGTTGGATGGTAAAAGTAAAAGTAAAAAACATTGATGATTTTAACGAATTACTCTCGAGTGAAGATTATAAAACGCTTATCGGTGCATAAAAAATGGGTGTTTGTGGCAGCCATTTTTTGGACGCTAACGATCGCTTTTTTTTGTTTGATTAATTCAAATGATATCCCAAAAATGCAACACAATATGGATAAAGTGGGTCATTTTTGCTTTCATTTTGTCTTTACGATACTGTGGTTTTGGTATTTTTTCATATCAAATAAACTACAAAACAGAAACAAATACCTTATGGGAACCATGTTTTTATCTATATTTTACGGTGTTTTTATAGAAATTTGTCAAAGTATTTTTACAACAACAAGAACTGCAGATCCTCGTGACGTTGCCGCAAACGCGGTTGGAATGCTCACAGCCATTTTTTTGCTGATCAAATTTGTAAAACCTAAAACAATAGAAATATGAAAAAATTTGTTTTTTTTATACTAATCACTGCAATATCATGCCAAAACAAACAGAATTTGGTTTTGGAAAAAAGTAAAATTAATATCACTTTAGACCAATGGCACCAAGCTGCTGCACAAGCAAATTTTGATAATTATTTTGGGCTAATGACCAATGACGCCGTATTTATTGGAACTGATGCCACCGAAAATTGGCAAAATCAAGAATTTAAAAAATTTGCAAAACCTTTTTTTGAAAAAGGGAAAGCATGGAGTTTCAAATCAATCGAACGCCATATTTATTTTGCAAACGACGGTAAAACCGCATGGTTTGACGAATTGTTATCTACCCAAATGAAAATTTGTAGAGGCTCTGGAGTTATGAAATTGGAACAAAATCAATGGAAAATCGCTCATTACGTACTATCGATGACCATTCCAAATCAAAATATTGACGCCGTTATCCAAATAAAAACCCCTATCGAAGACCTTATTTTGAAACCCAAAAAATAATTATTTTTTTTGTAAATGAAATAGCATTTCCGAAGTTGTTTTTTGTAAATCAAAGGCGTGTTTCCAGCCCCAATCTGCTCTGGCAGCAGTATCATCTATACTATATGGCCAACTATCTGCAATCTGTTGGCGAAAATCAGGTACGTAATTAATTTCAAAATCAGGAATTTTATCTAAAATTTCAAGCGCAATTTCGCTTGGTGTAAAACTCATCGCAGCCACATTATAGGACGACCTAATCTTGACAGAATCTTTGTGGGCATTCATCAACATCAATGTAGCATCAATCGCATCGTCCATATACATCATTGGCATTTTAGTATCTGACCTCAAAAAACAGCTGTATTTTTTATCTTGTAATGCTTTGTGAAAAATTTCAACAGCATAATCTGTAGTGCCTCCACCAGGTGGCGAGGACCAACTAATCAAACCTGGATATCGAATGCTGCGTACATCGACCTGATGCTTTTCAAAAAAATATTCGCACCATCGCTCGCCAGTTTGCTTGCTAATTCCATAAACCGTAGATGGCTCCATCACACAATATTGCGGTGTGTTTTCTTTTGGCGAACTCGGACCGAAAACAGCAATACTGGATGGCCAAAATATTTTTTTGATTTTCTTTTCTTTAGCTAAATTTAGCACATTAAAAAGCGAATTCATATTCAAATCCCAGGCTAGCATTGGGTTTTTTTCGGAATTTGCAGACAGCATTGCCGCCATCAAATAAACATCTGTAATATTATATTGAGTTACTATTTTTTCAATTTGGTGATAATCTAATGCGTTAATTTTTTCAAAAATTCCCTCTGTTACCACCTTGTGATCCACAAATCTCACATCAGCTGCGACCACATTTTGAACCCCAAAAACGACTCGCAATCGTTGTGTTAATTCCGTTCCAATTTGACCACAAGCACCAATAACTAATATTTTTGTTTCCATATTTTTGTAAAAAAACAAATATATAAATTCGTTTGTAAGAAATTTTATAATTGATCAGAAATCTCAAATAAATCATAAATTCTATTTTTTGATAGCCATTTTGAATAAATTCTTTAGAAATTTAAAATTTATTGTATATTTATCTTTTTAGAAATTAAAGTTAGAGATGATAGATTTTTTTTTAAGTACTTATAAAAACGTTTCCGGTTTTCAAATTATTTTGGAAATACTTACCTTTATTTTTGGTGTTTGGAGTGTTTGGTTGGCTCGGAAACAAAGTATTTTCACGTTTCCGGCCGGGCTAATAGCAACCTCAATTACGGTATATTTGCTTTATTTGGCTGGTTATTATGGCGACATGGTCATCAATTTTTACTATTCTATTATGAGTGTTTTTGGCTGGTATAAATGGAAAAGAAGCAGTTCGGATGAAATTGAATTAGCTATCACGAGAACAAATTTCGGCCAAAAAAAAACGGGGCTTTTGCTTTTTTTTGTTACCACAATAATTGTAGTTTTAATTTATAATTTTTTTGGTTTTAAAATCGCCGCCGAAAATTATTTTGATATATTTACATCAGGAATATTTTTTACAGCAATGTGGTTTATGGCCCTAAAAAAAATTGAAAATTGGACGCTTTGGATTATAGGAAACGCCATTGCAGTGCCGCTTTATGCATACAAAGGCCTGGGAGTTTTGGCCATAGAATATATTATTTTTACAATTTTAGCAATTTTAGCCTACTTTGAATGGAAGAAAATTTTGAAACCACAAACTGTATAGAGACAGCTGCGACCATGGGACTTACCCCTAATAATGTATTTCAAATAAATGAAATGGGCATATTGCTGGAGAACATCGAGCAAGATTTAAAAAAATTTGAAACTGGATTTTCAAAAATTAATTTAAGTAGGGCAGCCACCTTGAATGATGGCATTTTTTCGTTTTCCGAAAAATTTTTTCAAGAATTTGTTGCCACTTTTGAATCAAATAAAGATTTTTATCATTTAGAAAAATTTGTACCAGCTTCTGGTGCTGCTAGCCGAATGTTTCAGTTTTTGACAGCTTTTAATAATGAATTTGATTTTGAAAAAGAATCGATAAACGCTTATATTAATAGAAAAAATGATACACAATTGGCCACATTTTTGGTTTGTTTAGAAAAATTTCCCTTTTATAAAGATACAATTGAGTTTTTGGCCATAAAATTTCCAACAATTTCTTTGTGGACAAAAGATTTGCAAGATTATTATTTTATTAAAAGATTGGTATCTATTCGATTATGGGATTTGGCAAATCAACCAAAGGCGCTTTTGCCTTTTCATCTTGTTGATAATGAAATTTTTACTCCGGTAGAAGAACATCTTATTGAGGCGGCAAGTTATACCAAATCAAACGGAAAAGCGTTTTTGCACCTTACAATCGCCCAAGAGTTTCGCAAAGAATTTACAACTATTATCAAAATGGTACTCCAAAAAATAGAAGAAGAATTTGATTGTGAGATTGTAGTAAAATTTTCTTACCAAGCCAAAAAATCAGATTCGATAGCAGTTGATTTTCAAAACAAACCACTCCGAGACATCGAAGACAATTTGATTTTTCGCCCTTCAGGTCATGGTGCTTTGATTCAAAATTTGAATAATTTGAAATCAGATATTGTTTTTATAAAAAATGTTGATAACGTTTCTTTTAACCACTTTGAGACAACTGTTTTTTATAAAAAAGCTTTAGCAGGAGTATTAATATCATTGCAAAAACAAATTTTTGATTATCTTCAAAAAATTGATAATCAAGAACTTGACCAAAAAAGTGTCTTTGATGTTATACAATTTGTTACCGAAAAATTGTGTATTGTTTTGACAGCCGATTTTGCAATTTCGTCTTTTGAAAATCAATTATTGGTTCTGAAAAATGTTTTAAACAGACCAATTCGGGTTTGTGGCATGGTCAAAAATGAAGGCGAGCCCGGCGGTGGGCCTTTTTGGACAATAGACAACAATGGTGGCGTATCACTTCAAATTGTTGAATCGTCACAAGTTGATATTGAGAGTTCTACACAATTGCAAATTTTAAAAAGTGCCACCCATTTTAACCCTGTTGATTTGGTTTGTGGTTTAAAAAATTATCGTGGAGAAAAATTTGATTTGAATCAATTTATAGATCATAAAACCGGCTTTATTGTTCAAAAAAACAAAAACGGCATTGATTTAAAAGGTATTGAGCTACCGGGATTATGGAATGGCGCTATGGCAAATTGGATTTCAATTTTTGTAGAAACGCCAATTGCAACTTTCAATCCTGTAAAAACCATCAACGATTTGTTAAAACCAGCGCACCAACCAAAATAATGAATACGGCAATATTATTATCCGAAATTTCTTTCAAAGCAGTTCGAAGTTCGGGTCCTGGAGGACAAAATGTGAATAAAGTGGCTTCCAAAATTGTACTCAACTTTGATTTGAATTACTCAAATGGGCTTTCAGAATCCGAAAAATTAATCGCCATTCAAAATTTGAAAGCTCGGCTTACAACCGAAAATATTTTGATTTTGAATTGTGACGAAAACCGTAGCCAGCTCAAAAACAAAGAAATTGTAACTAAAAGATTTTTGACAATTATTCAAAATGCCATTCTTATTCCAAAAAAACGTTTGATTACAAACATTCCAAAAGCAGTAATCAAAAAAAGAATTAAAGACAAAAAAAACAATTCTGAAATCAAACTTTTTAGAAAAAAACCCTTGTTGGATTAATCTATTTTTTCAACAAAAACAGCTGTTCCATAGGCCAAAACTTCAGTCATGCCCCTCATTAGCTCGTTGGCATCATAGCGCATATTGATAATGGCATTGCCACCTAAATCTTGCCCGTGTTTGATCATCAATTGTAAGGCTTCTTCGCGAGCGGTTTCGCAAAGTTGTGTATAAATAGAACTTTTTCCGCCAAATATAGACATGAAACTTCCCGCAGCATCACCAACAATACTTCGCGAACGTACCGTTATGCCTCGCACCAAACCCAATTGTTTGATGATTCTATATCCTTCCAAATTGGTGCTCGTTGTGATTAATGCTAAATCTGTCATATTTGAAAATTTTAAAAATTATGCTATTTCAGATACACGCAAGGTGTTTACCATTCCTTTATCTGTAACGGGCATGGCTGCCAAATTGATCAAAAAATCCCCCTTTTTTACAAATCCTTTTTGTCTTGCAATTTCGTTTACGTCTGCAACAGTGTCATCTGTGCTTACAAATTTATCATAAAAAAACGATTTTACGCCCCACAACAAATTGAGCTGAGTCAAAATGCGTTGGTTTGAAGTAAACACTAATATATGTGCCGATGGCCGCCAAGCCGAAATTTGAAATGCAGTATATCCGCTATTGGTCAAGGTACAGATGGCTTTGGCTTCTATAGTGTTTGCCATAATAGCGGCGTGTTGGCAAATCGTTTTTGTAATAAATCTGTTTGTTTTGATCTGTGGAGAATTTTGTGGTACATTGATGAGTGGCGAGTTTTCGACGGCTTCAATAATTTGAGTCATCTGTGCAATAACTTGTACCGGATATTCGCCAACAGAGGTCTCGCCAGAGAGCATTACGGCATCGGCACCATCCATCACAGAGTTGGCTACATCATTCACTTCGGCGCGTGTTGGAGTGAGGCTCGAAATCATAGTTTCCATCATTTGCGTAGCAATAATAACCGGAATTCTGGCGATTTTGGCTCTATTTACTAATTTTTTCTGAATTAATGGCACCTCGTGAGCAGGCACTTCTACGCCCAAATCGCCTCTTGCAACCATCAATCCATCACAATAACCAATAATTTTGTCAATATTTGCGACACCTTCTGGTTTTTCGATCTTGGCAATTATCGGAATTTTATGTTCAGAATGTTTGGCTATTAATTCTTGCAATTCCATCAAATCTTCTGCAGTTCGCACAAACGAAAGTGCAATCCAATCTACTTTTTGTTCTATTGCAAAAATGGCATCTCGTATATCTTTTTCTGTCAATGCTGGCAACGAAACTTTTGTGTTTGGCAGGTTTACCCCTTTTTTTGATTTTAATGGCCCACCTTGAATTACTTTACAAATAACCTCAGATGTACGGTTGGTTTCTATCGCTTCAAACATTAATTTTCCGTCGTCCAACAATATTTTTTCGCCCGGATTTACATCATTTGGAAAAGATTTATAATTCATATAAACCCTTTTTGCAGTGCCAATTACATCTTCTGAAGTTTGAAAAGTGATTATATCGCCCGGATTTACAACAACACCATCTTGCATAACGCCAACTCTCAATTTTGGCCCTTGCAAATCTGCCAAAATGGCCGTTGTATAACCAAACTCCTCATTCAAACCTCGAATCAAATCGATTTTTGATTTAACATCGGCATAATCTGCATGCGAAAAATTTACGCGAAATACGTTTACCCCGGCATCAATCATATCTTTCAAAACTTCTTTTGTG
>JAYTNQ010000113.1:0-12406 GCA_043748255.1 Bacteroidota bacterium | reverse complement strand
CCAGACTTTGGTGTTTTGAAACGCAAATATCCATCACAGCCAAATGGACCATCTTTGTATCCAAATGGGCAAGGATTGAAAACAAAACTGGAAGACTTAATAAAATGAAAATCCAAAATTAAATAATTCTTTTCATGCTCCATAAAGTCAAATCAATATTAACCAACAATCAATTTCTAAATCTCACGGTTTATGGTTTTGGGCAAGGCTTCAATCTGGTCACACCCTTGTTGATCATACCTTATATTGTGAGCATTTGTGGCGAAGAAAATTTTGGGAAATGCTCTGTTGGCATGGCATTATCATTCTTTTTGATGGTTTTTGTAGATTATGGTTCAGATATTGTAGGGGTTCGAGAAATTGCAATAAATCGGAAAAACAAGCAACAGCTCCAAAAAATATTTTCTGTTACCTATACCGCAAAACTGTTTTTGTTGATGTGCGTTTTGTTTGTTTCAACAGTCATTTATGTTACAATTCCTTTTTTTAAAACCGAAAAAACACTTTTTTTACTGGGTTTTTCTGTTTTAATTGGTCAATTTTTAAATCCAACTTGGTTTTTGCAAGGTGTAGAAAACGTAAAATGGATTACAATTTCAAATATCATCTCGAAAATAGTCTATGTAATTTGTATTTTTTTGTTTATCAAAAAAGAGTCCGATTATATCTACATCAACCTTTTTTGGGGAATTGGAATGGTTTTGGCAAATGGTTTTTTTTTAATTTTAATTATAAAAAAATACGGTTTCTCGTTGAAAAATTGTTCCAAATTGGATGTCATTTTATTTCTAAAAAAAGATTTCAAAATGTTTACCTCACAAATTTTTGTATCTGTTCAAATGTATGCCCCTGTGGTGCTCATCAGCTTGTTTGGTAACAATTTGATGGCCGGACAATTCAAGATTGTAGAACAAGTTATTGTGGTTTTCAAGACCTATATTTTATTGTTTTTTAATTTTGTATTCCCAAAAACCTGTTATTTGTTGGAAACAAATCCACAAAAAGCAGTTCAGAATTGGAAAATTTTCAACGGAGTCAATTTTGTTTTCGTTTCTATATCAATGATAATTATTTATTTGTTTTCTTATGATGTAGTCTCTTTTTTTAACCCATCAAACCGCTATGTTTTGAGCCGTTTATTAGAAATTGCGGTCTTTTATCCCATTTTGTTCGCCATTTCAATCCCGTTAAAACAACTTGTTTTGGGCTGGAACCACAAACGCTTTTATATCAATACAACCTCGATAACCGTGATTCTGAACTTGATGGCAATCATTTTGTTGTTGCCAAAATTCAAAGTTTATGGTGTTTTTTATTCCTTGATTACAACCGAGACAATTGTAATTTTATTTTACTTAATTTGCATACGCAAAAATTGGTTTCAAAAAGAGTCTTATGATTAAACGATTATTCAAATATCTGTTGTTAAAATCCGGAAAAACCTACGCTATTGATAGTAATATTCCAGATTCGCTCATTTTGCGAACCTTTTGGGTGCGGTTTACAATGCTGCTCCGGGGGGTTGTAAAAATAGGGCGAAAAATATATTTGGGCAAAAATTGTACTATTTTAAACAAGAAAAACATTGTTTTTGGTAAAAATGTTACTATCGAAAGCTATACCACAATAGACGGTTATGCCAAAAACAAAATCATTTTTGGAGATGGCGTAAAAATTGGTGCTTTTTCAAAATTATTGTCAACAAGTCATTTTGCAACTTATGGCGTTGGGCTCTCAATAGGCAAGCATTCTGCGGTTGGCGATTTTACACATTTTGGCGCACCCGGCGGCATCGAAATTGGAAATGATGTGATTATGGGTTCGTATGTGAGTTTTCATTCAGAAAATCATAATTTTTTGGACAAAACCAAATTAATAAGAGAGCAAGGCGTGAATTCAAAAGGCATAAAAATAGGAAATAACGTTTGGGTTGGTGCCAAAGTAACCTTTTTGGACGGGTGCCAGGTTGGCGACAACAGTGTTGTTGCGGCTGGTGCGGTTGTAAACGGTGTTTTTCCAAATGATACCGTTATTGGTGGCGTTCCCGCCAAAATTTTAAAAACAATATCATAAATGAAATTAGGAGTTTTAAAAAATTATTATTATCAATTTTTGTTTTTGTTGGGCGTTGCCATTACTTATTTGGACCATTTTGAACTGACAATCGCCGTTTGGTCGTTGGTGTTTTTGCTTACAATTAGCAATTATTATTCGGTTTCGCTAATCAAACTTTTGATTCCATTTTTCGTCATTCTGCTCACGGCTTTTGTGGTCATGCTTTTTTATGATTACCAAAGTTATTTTGTCATTCGCGACGTTACTTATTTGATAAAACCCATCATTGGCTTTTTGTTGGGTTATCAACTTTACAAAAAAAACTCAAAAAAACCCTTTGAATTAATTTTAGGAACCGCATTGTTTATTGCTTCAATTCACATTTGTGTTGTTGTTTTTGCCTTTCTATTTCAAGGAGCAACAAATTTGAATTTAATAAGAGAATATGGAGGATATTTTAGCGATTATGAAGTTTATGCACTCATAATTCTGTTGTTTCACGAAGAGTTTGGGTTGCATTTTTCGCCCAAAAAACTTAAAATTTATATTGCTTTCATTGCAATTTCGGTGCTTTTGTATTTTGCGAGAACCAATTTTATACAACTGCTTATTTTGTTTCTCGCACTAAAAGGTTATTTCAAAATAACACAAAAATCATTGACTATTTTTGTTTCAATTCTTACTTTTTGCGTTGTTGGCTATGCAACCATTGTTGTAATAGACCCAAAACGAAACGGAAAAGGAGTCGAAGCATTTTTGTATAAATTGAAATTAGTGCCTATCGAACCATTCAAAACCAAAATAAACAGAGAAGATTATATAGATTTTAATGACAATTATCGATCCTGGGAGAATATTATGACCATTCGGCAGGTTTCGCGTGATAGTTATTGGAACGTTTTTTTTGGAAAGGGATTGGGTTCACAAATCGATTTGAAACAAAAAGTATATCTTGGTGATATGGAGCTTCGGTTTATTTCTATTCTCCACAACGGATTTATGATAGTTTTTTTAAAATCGGGTCTATTTGGAATATTAATTTATAGCTACACTATTTACTTCTTTTTTAGAAAAAAAGATGATGAAATCCCTATTCTAAAACCACTAAAATTATTATTTTTGGGCACAGGAATATTTTTAGTTTTTTCAAACTGGGTGTTTTTGGGATTTTATAATTTGATCGACGCAAAAACCATATTGTTGGGATATTTAATTGCATATTCTGAACATCAAAAAAAAATAATTTAAAATGCAAAGCATCCTTTTTATACATCAATCTGCCGAGCTTTATGGGTCAGACAAAACAATGCTCTATTTTTTGTCTAAATTAGACAAATCTAAATATTTACCTATTATTGTGTTGCCTTTTGACGGGCCATTGAAAACCGAATTAGAAAAAAACAACATCAAAGTTGTGATTGCTCCTGTGCTCAAACTGTACAGAAAAATGTTTAGCCCAAAAAATCTACTCACTTTTTTTAAAGAGTATAAAAATGGAATAAAGACCTTGAACGAGCTACACAAAATTTATGATTTTAAACTGGTATATTCTCACACTTTAGCTGCATTAATAGGTATTTTATTTGCAAAAAAACAAAAAATAAAGCATTTATGGCACGTGCAAGAAATTATCGCAAAGCCTGTTTTTTTTAATTTTTGTTTTAAAAAAATATTGTCTTTAGAATGCAATCATAAGGTGGTTTATGACTCTTTTGCCACCATGAATTTTTGGATTGAAAACAATGCAAAATTGACCGCAAAATCTGAAGCAGTCTGGAACGGCATCGAAGTAAACAATATTTCAACCTATTATGAATCTGAACTTTTGGAACTAAGAAGCCATTTTTTTTTGGCTGACCAAAATAATATTGTAATTGCACTTGTTGGTCGCATAAATAGCTGGAAAGGACAAACACTTTTGTTAAACGCTTTTCAATCGATAGCAAACAAATATCCCGCTGCAAAACTTGTTTTTCTAGGTTCTGCACCGCCAAATCAAGAGGTTTTTGAAATAGATTTGAAAAACAAAATTCAAGAATATCAATTAGAAAAACGCGTTGTGATGATTCCGTTTCAAAAAGAAATTCAAAAATTTTGGAACGCAATAGACATTGCTGTTGTTCCATCAACAGAGCCAGAACCATTTGGCTTGGTTGTCATCGAAGCGATGCTTGCAAAAAAACCTGTTATTGCCTCAAATCATGGCGGCCCGACAGAAATTGTGGTTGACCACGAAACTGGTTTTTTGTTTGAACAAAATAACGAGAAATCTCTTGCCGAAGCACTAAAAAAATTAATCGGAAACCCCAAATTGAGAAAATCTTATGGAGAAAATGGCTATAAGCGTGTGCTAACCAAATTTTCTTTGCAAAATCATGTAGCTCATTTTGAAAAAATATTTGAAGAATTAATACCCGTTATCACTTAAAAGCCTATTGTTTTTTTTTGAATTTGGATCAAAAATTGTAAACACAACTCAAAATATGTTATTTTTGTAGCTTTGTTATTCTTATTTTTGAGCCAAAAAAGGCTATAATACCCATGAAAACAGTACCTCATCTCAAAGCCGGCGACACCATCGCTATTCTGGCAACAGCGCGAAAAAACACCGACAATAATCTACAGCCCGCTATAAAGCTACTGCAAAACTGGGGGCTCAAGGTAGTTTTTGGACACACTATTGGGCTAGACAATCACCAACTTGCTGGCACAGATGCAGAACGTGCCGCAGATTTTCAACAACATCTTGACAACCCAAAAATAAATGCCATTTGGGTAGTACGAGGTGGATATGGCACCGTAAGAATTATTGATTTGATTGATTTTTCAGAATTTGAAAAACATCCTAAATGGATTATCGGTTTTAGTGACATTTGTGTTTTGCATCACAAAATCAACCAATTGGGCATTGCAAGCTTGCATGCTTTGATGCCCATAAACGTCAATAAAGCTAGCAATATCGCTTTGGAGAGTCTAAAAAAAGCGCTCTTTGGCGAACCTCTCGTATATAGCCTTTCGGCAAACTCTGAAAACAAATTAGGGCAAGTACAGGCCAAAATTGTTGGGGGTAATCTATCGGTAATCTATAGCCAACTTGGTTCAAAAACACAACTTAAAACCCGCAACAAAATACTATTTATAGAAGACCTGGATGAGCAACTTTATCACATTGACCGCATGATTGTGGCGCTCAAACGTAGTGGTTTATTTGACCACCTCAAAGGGCTTATTGTGGGTAGCTTTTCGAGTATGCACGACAACGCAATCCCTTGGGGGCAGAGTGCCAATCAAATTATTGCAAGCCATTGTATAGCCTTTGAATTTCCAATTTTGACAAACTTTCCAGCCGGGCATATTGATGATAATCGCTGTTTGATTTTTGAAAAAAAAGCACAGTTATCGGTTTTACAAACCGGCTCTAAATTGGTTTTTTAAAACAAAAAACCATCCTGTGAGGATGGTTTTTTATACTTTTATAAGTTTTTAGATGATAAACATGGCATCACCATAAGAATAAAACTTGTAGCCTTCTTTGATGGCTTCTTCATAAGCAAGTTTCATCAAATCGTGGCCGCAAAAAGCAGAAATCATCATCAGCAAAGTTGATTTTGGGGTGTGAAAGTTGGTAATCATGCAGTTTGCGATGCTGAAATCGTGTGGCGGAAAGATAAATTTGTTGGTCCATCCGTTGTAGGTATTCAATTTTCGAGCTGATGAAACCGAGCTTTCGATGGCGCGCATAGAGGTAGTACCTACGGCGCAAATTCTTCTCTTTTTTTCGATGGCGTTGTTCACTACATCACAGGCTAATTGATTGATTATCAATTCTTCTGAATCCATTTTGTGTTTAGACAAATCTTCGACCTCAACTGGGTTGAAGGTGCCAAGCCCAACATGCAGGGTTACTTCGGCAAGATCTATACCTTTTATTTCGAGGCGTTTGAGCAGGTGCTTTGAAAAGTGCAAACCAGCGGTTGGTGCCGCTACTGCGCCTTCTTCTTTGGCATAAATGGTTTGATAGCGATCTGCATCCTCTGGGGTTACCTCGCGGTTGATGTATTTTGGGATTGGGGTTTCGCCTAATTCGGTTAATTTTTTTCTAAATTCGTCATAAGATCCGTCATACAAAAACCGTAAGGTACGACCTCTTGATGTAGTGTTGTCAATAACTTCTGCCACAAGCGAGTCGTCGTCGCCAAAATAAAGTTTGTTTCCAATTCTAATTTTGCGTGCTGGATCTACCAAAACGTCCCACAACCGTTGTTCGGCATTGAGTTCGCGCAATAAAAAAACTTCGATTCTGGCACCTGTTTTTTCTTTATTGCCGTATAATCTTGCTGGAAAAACTTTGGTGTTGTTTAATATCAAAACGTCTCCTTCTTCAAAATAATCTATAATGTCTTTGAACATTTTGTGCTCGATGGTCTGTTTTTGTCGGTTTATGACCATCAATCGAGACTCGTCTCTGTTTTCTGCTGGATATTCTGCAAGAAGTTCTTTGGGCAAATTGAATTGAAAGTGAGATAATTTCATTTAATGGTGATTTAGGAGTGGCAATTGTTGGCTATTATTATAAAAAGTTACAATTTTGGTGCAAATATACGATTGTAAGAGGGGCGATGTCAAGTGATTTGATGTTTATTTTTAAAAAACAGTTTACATTTTGATATAAAAATCTTTTGTCAATTCGATATATTTTTGGGTATATTGATGTCTTTCTGTTTCGATGACAAGCAGATCAAGCTCTATTTGGGGTGGTTTTTGGGTCGAAAAATGGAGCAAACTTCGCTTTATTGGACTGTTTGGATTGCCTTTTAGATGTGTTATTTTGTATGGAAATAAATTGACAAGGCGTGCCAAATCTATCAGACTCTCTTGCTCTGAATAGGGTATTATGACCGAAAAAACGCCGTTTGGAGCCAATAATACAGCCACAGATTGTAATAACTCTTGTGGCGGCAAGGCTTTTGAAAAGCGTGCCATGTTGCGTTTTGGGTCTGTTGACAAATAGTCTTCGCTAAAAAACGGTGGGTTGCAAACAATCAAATCATAGGGCAAATCTGGATCTTCGACCAGCTCGTTTAGTGCAGCATGAAAGCAGTATAGCCTGTCGCTCCAGGGTGAATTTTCGAAATTAAAAACGGCTTGTTCAAAGGCGGTTTCGTCTATTTCGATGGCATCTATTTGGGTGGCGCTTGATCGTTGTGCGATGATAAGCGCAATGATACCGCTGCCGGTACCTATGTCTAAAATGGTGTTTGGTGCTCGACTCAAGTCTGTTGTTGCGCCCAATAACACAGCGTCTGTACCTACTTTCATGGCACAATTGGCATCTTCGACTTCAAATTTTTTGAACTGAAACATTTTGGCAGGTGTAAAAGGGTATTGTTTTTAATTTGCATCAAAGTTAGTCATTTTAGTTTGCTTTTTTTTTAACTAAAAACTGAAAAAAATCATTTTCTTGCCAAAAGTTGTCTTTTACTCATTCAAAACGGTGATTTACTCATTTACTGATTTTAAATATAATGGATATATTATATTTGTTTCATAATATTTTACAAATGAAAAAATTTATCATAATATACTTCACGTTTTTTGGTTTTGCAGTCATGCAATCTCAATCAATAGATCGTTTGACAGCCGTTTTGAAACAATCAAAAAACGACATCGAGAAAGCTCAAAATCTGAATGCACTTGCGGATGCTTACAAAACAACTGATCCAAAATTGATGATGGCATATTCTACAAAAGCGTTGCAATTGTCACAAAAAATTCAGTATAAAATAGCAGAAGGCAATGCCAATTTGAATATGGGTAATGCTCATATTATCATAGGGAATTATGCCGAAGCGTTGAAGCATTTTTCGTTGGCACAACATATTTTTGAAAACGAAGCACCATCAAATGCAGCTGAAAACACAGTCGTAAAAAAAGGATTGGCTAAAGCTTTTGGAAGTATCGGAATTGTTTTTGACGAGCAAAGCAATTATTCAAAAGGGCTGCAATATCATTTGAAAGCTTTGACAATATATGAAGCTATAAAAGACATCAAAAAATGCGGTCAGGTTTATAACAATATTGGGGTTTCCTACAAATCACAATCATCTGATTTTAAGGCGTTAGAATATTTTTTGAAGGCTCAAAAAATTCAAGAGAAACTGAAAGATGCTACAATTGGGATCACGCTCACCAATATTGCGAATTGCTATTTGAAGCAAGACAATATTGAAAAAGCGTTTGAATATTATAGCAAAGCAAAAGCCAATATTGATATCACTCAAGATCATCGAGCATTGGGCGAATGGTATAACAATATAGGATTGTATTATCAAAAAACAAAAATGCCAGAAAAGGCGATCCAAAACTGGAATTTATCGATTCAAACTTTCAAAAATATTGAAGACAAATTTGGCGTTTGCGAAACCTATCTTTATTTGGGTAGGTTGTATTTGGAACAAAACAACCTTAATTTGGCATTAGCAAACAGCAACTTAGCATTGTCTTTGTCTGAAGAAACGGGGGTTTTGGAACAAAATGTTGCTGCCGAAAAACTTTTGAGTGCTGTTTTTAAAAAACAAAACAACACTGCTCTGGCATTAGCTCATTTTGAATTATACAGCCAAGCCAAAGACAGTTTGACCAACGCAGAAAATATTAGAAAAGGGGTTGAATCTGCTATGAATTTTGAGTTTGATAAACGCGAAGTTATACAAAAGGAAGAACTTGAAAAAAAGGATTTATTGCTTGCAGCACAAGCCAAACAGAATAAAATGCAATTGTTTTTTGTAGGACTTTTTACCTTGTTGTTAATCGGAATTGGATTTTTGTTTTATAATCGTTTGCAACTCAAAAAAACATTAACGCTTCAAAAAGAATTGGCAGAATACGAACAGAAAGCACTGCATTTGCAAATGAATCCGCACTTTGTTTTCAATTGTTTGGGATCGATATCGAGTTTTATTGTTCAAAATGGTGCACATTCGGCGGTGCGCTATTTGACCAAATTTTCTAAATTAATGCGATTAACGCTCGAATATTCCAAACAATCTTTGATCCCGATTGATAAAGAAATCGAAGGGCTTGAAAACTATCTGGAATTAGAGCAATTGCGATTCAATCATAAATTTGATTTTAAAATCAGCAAAGACCAAGCCATTGAAGACGATTTGGCATTGCCGCCACTTTTGTTGCAACCATTTGTTGAAAACGCTATTATTCATGGTATAATTCCGGGTAAAGTACAAGGATTGATAACTATTAATTTTACGATAGATTCGCAAAACTTAATTTGTACGATTACAGATAACGGAATTGGGTTTCATAAATCGGCAGCACTAAAAATGGATACTGTAGTGGTTCATAAATCGATGGCATTGGATATTACCAAAAAAAGATTAGAAATGATAGCGACATCAACCGACAAAAGAGCTGAAGTTTCTATAAACGAATTATATCCCGAAAGCGCAGGCATGAAAGGAACAAAAGTAGTTTTGTACTTACCGCTACAAATTGTGAATAAAAAAACGACTATTTAAAAACACTAAATATGATAACAGCAGTATTAATAGATGATGACAATAATTTAAGAAACGGATTGCGCGAATTACTGTCGTTTTATGCGGCAGATATTAGGATTGTTGGCGAGGCAGATGATGTGCCTACAGGCGTAAAAATAATCAACGATCTAAAACCACAAGTTATTTTTTTGGATATTCAGCTCAATGACGGAACAGGTTTTGATATTTTGGAAAAATTGGCTGCCAAAAACGGGATAACAACCTCACATATTGTTTTTATTACGGCTCATGAAGAATATGCTGTAAAAGCATTTCGATTTAGCGCGCTCGATTTTCTTTTAAAACCTGTTGATATTGATGAATTAGAAATGGTGATTGCAAAAATCAGAACTACGGTCGAGAAAAAAGACAGCTATGCTCATATTGACTTATTATTGGAAAATATTCGAAAAAAAGTAGATACCTACAAACGAATTGCGCTTACAACAGCCGATGGAATCCACTTATATGAAGTAAGTGATATTATTCGCTGCGAGAGCGAAGATAATTACACCACCTTTTATATGAAAAACAACAAGCCTGTTACGGTTTCAAAAACACTAAAAGAATATGAAGAAATGCTGGAGGAATATGGATTTGAACGCATTCATCAAAAACATTTGATCAATATTACTTTTCTAAAATCGTATGTGAAAAAAGAAGGCGGATTTGTAGTGATGGCAGATAATGCGCAGTTGCCCATCTCGGCACGAAAAAAAGAAAGATTACAAGAATTGATAAAATCATTATAAAAAACAGAAATTATGAACACTATAAATAAAACAATAAAAATGAAAAAACTACTACTATTATTAGTGCTATTTGCTGGTACGGTGACTGCGCAGATTGTGAATATTCCGGATGCGAATTTTAAGGCGAAGTTGTTGAGTGCAAGTCCAAGCAATACAATAGCTTCAACACAAACACCAAATAGTGCGGGTCACGTATCATCATACAGTAGTATAGACACAAATGGGAATGGAGAAATTGAGGTAAGTGAAGCAAGCACTATAAAATATTTGAATATTATTAATAGCACGAATATCTCAAATATTGTGGGAATAAATAGTTTTATTAATTTACAATCTTTTGATTGTAGTAATATTCCATTACTAAATTTAAATTTAAATGGTTTAATTAATTTGCAATATCTTAATTGTTTATATAATCAATTATCTACTCTAGATGTAAGTGGTTTATCAAACTTACGATTCTTGTATTGTGGAGCTAATCAATTGACAAGTTTAAATGTAAGTGGTTTAACTAATTTAATCAATTTGTATTGTGGCACTAATCAATTACCAAGTTTAAATGTAACTAGTTTAATTAATTTGGGGAGTTTAGATTGTTCAAATAATCAATTACCAAGTTTAAATGTAAGTGGTTTAATTAATTTGGGGAATTTAGATTGTTCAAATAATCAATTGCCAAGTTTAAATGTAAGCGGTTTAATTAATTTGGGGAATTTAGATTGCTCTGAAAATCAAATAGGATCTTTAGATTTAAGTAGTTTGAATAGTTTACAACAATTAAATTGTTCTTATAATCAATTACCAAGTTTAAATGTAAGTGGTTTAATTAATTTAGAAAGATTGAATTGTTACTATAATCAATTATCAAGTCTGAATATAAGTGGTTTGAATAATTTGAAAGAATTAGATTGTGGTTTTAATCAAATTACAAGTTTAGATGTGAGTGGTTTGATTAGCTTGAATATTTTAGCTTGTGGATCTAATCAATTGACGACTTTAAATGTAACTGGTTTGAATAGTTTGAAAGAAATAATATGTTCTGCAAATCAAATTACAAGTTTAGATATGAGTATTTTAACAAATTTAAAAAGATTGGATTGCGAAAATAACCAATTGTCAAGTTTAAATGTAAGTGGATTGAATAGTTTGAATGAAATAATATGCTCTTATAATCAAATTACAAGTTTGAATGTAAGTGGTTTGAATAGTTTGCAAGGATTATATTGTTCAAATAATTTATTACAAACTTTAAATTTAAGTGGTTTAACAAATTTAGAAAAATTGGATTGTCAAAATAACCAATTATCAAGTTTAGATGTAAGTGGTTTGAATAGTTTGAAAGAATTACAGTGTTCAAATAATTTATTCCCGACTTTGGATGTAAGTAACTTAACCAATTTAACAGTTTTGTCTTGTGAATCCAATCTATTAACAACGCTTTTTATTAAAAACGGAAGCGTTGAAGTAGAAATGGATTTTAGTAACAATCCAAACCTATATTATATTTGTGCTGATGAAGCCCAAGTTTCAGCTGTTCAATCGCAGGCTGGGCCAAATGTTGTAGTAAATTCTTATTGCAGCTTTACACCCGGTGGCAACTTCAACAGCATTTTGGGCAACATCAAATTTGATGAAAACGACAACGGTTGCGATGCAAGTGATTCTGCGCTACCCAATATTAGAATAAATATTAATGACGGCACCAATCAAGGTGCAAGCTTTACGAGCACTTCTGGAAATTATACTTTCTATACCGAAGCAGGAAGTTTTGTCTTGACGCCAGATATAGAAAACCCAACATGGTTTGCTTTTTCGCCACAAACGGCAACAATTCCTTTTGCAGATAACAATAATAATACTGCAACTCAAGATTTTTGTATTACTGCCATTGGTATTCACAATGATCTTGAAGTGGTTATTTCGCCAATAACTCCGGCTCGTCCGGGTTTTGATGCGGTTTATAAAATTGTGTATCACAATAAAGGAAACCAAATGCTCTCGGGCGAGTTGGGTTTTGGTTATGATGATGCTGTTTTAGACTTT
>JAYTNQ010000112.1:0-1759 GCA_043748255.1 Bacteroidota bacterium | reverse complement strand
AAGTATTGATGCAATGACTGAAAACTTGCGAGACAGGGTGTTAAAGCAAAGTCAAGAACTAGAGGAAAAGGAAAAGTCACTCTCAGAGAAAGATAAGTTAATCGAAGAATTACTGAAAAAACTTAGCGACAAAAAATAAAACACCGCCAAAAGCCAGCCTTTCATTGCCTCCGAAAAACCAACAAGGATTTGCAATCATCGAATACCAAAAAAATATAGCACTTGAGATAAACTCCGCTTGAACAGAACCGGCAAGTTTGTCTGCATATCGGGTTTTCGTAAAGTTTTGTTTCCATTTCGATTGGTGTTTTTGTGGTCTGTATTTTATCGAAGTTTAGGCTAATCCTAGCTAAATGCTTTTAAAATTCAAAAGAATAAATGTCTTTTGAGAATTATTTTTTTTAAAAAAAACAATTTGTCTTGCAGCGGCATGCGTGAGGGCAAAGGCGGAGCTCTTTTGGGCTGGCGTTTTTTAGCCAGCCCCAAAAAGCGGGAGCCGGAGACCGACCCGCAAGGGGCACGCCCAAAAAAGCTATATTTTTTTAGTGCTCAAAAAAAAACGACTCCAATTGGAGCCGTTTTCAAAAAAAAAACCAAAAAATTAAGTTTATATTATGGATACATTTGTTGCTATCTGTGTGTCGGCTTTTACGTGGGCTGCATTTGCGCGACCGCTTGGGTCTTGGTTTTCTTGCCATTTAGGTATCCATTTGCGAACCGTTTGTGCGGCACTGGTTTGTGGATAATATTTGTTGAAAATCCTGCGATAAAAATAGGCTTCTTTTGTGGTCGGCGTGTTGTAGGGAAACTGCTCTTTGGCCATTTCAAAATCTGAATCACTCACGTTTTCGGTACAATAATCGATCAATTCGTCGATCCAGTTATAGCCCACACCATCAGAGAATTGCTCTTTTTGTCGCCACAAAACTTCGTCTGGCAAATAGGGATTTTCTGGCGTATCAAAGGCTTTGCGAAGTATGTATTTTTCTTTGCCGTCGTATGTTTTTGGTTGCTTTTCTTCGGCTTGAATGAGCATGGCTACGTCTAGAAAATTTTTGTCCAAAAACGGCACTCTTGCTTCTAGACCGTGCGCCATTGTTGACTTGTCTGCCCGAAGCAAATCGGCGGTAAATAATTTTTGTACTCTTTCGATGGTTTCTTTTTGAAAATCTTCTGTGGAAGGTGCGTTTCTAAAATAAAGATAGCCTCCAAAAATTTCGTCTGCGCCTTCGCCAGACAAAACGACTTTGATACCCAAATCTGTGATGGCTTTTGACAAGAAATACATGGGCGTGCTGGCGCGAATTGATGTGACATCATAGGTCTCGAGATGCCAAATGAGTTTGTCCAAAATTGCAATTCCTTGCTGAATGGTAAAATGTACTTCGTGGTGTTCTGTTCCTAAAAAGGCGGCTACTTTTCTGGCTGCTTTTGCATCTGGTGCTTCGGCATCAAGCCCAATAGAAAATGAATGTAGCTTTTTGCCATTTTCTTTGAGCAAACGTGCTGCTATTGAGGATGTTAACGACGAGTCTAAACCTCCAGAGAGCAATACGCCAATAGGCACGTCGCTCATCAATCGTTTTTGGGTGGCTGCTGTGAGTGCTTCTCGAATGGCTTGTAGATCGAGTGGGTGAGTGGCTTTTGTATAATCTTCATATTCAGGCTTATAATATTTTACAAATCCTGTTTTTTGGGTATAATAATGACCCGGAGGAAAAGTAGAAAAGGTTTTGCATTGGTCTGCAATGGGTTTCAT
>JAYTNQ010000111.1:0-1764 GCA_043748255.1 Bacteroidota bacterium | reverse complement strand
CAAGCCAATTTTACAGATGACCGAAAAATAGTAAAAGATTTTACACACGAAATCGACAATGACGACATCAAAATGTTGGCAGATATTTTGCATTATTCTGGAACAGACAAAGACGAACGAAAAAAACTGGAAACCGAACAAGAAGCGTGGAGAAGCATTGATGCAATGACAGAAAATTTGAGAGAAAAAGTTTTAAAACAAAACGAAGAGTTGGCTGAAAAGGATAAATTGATAATAGAATTAATGAAAAAACTCAACGACAAAAAATAATACATCACAACAAAGCCATCCTTTCCCTAGGCTTGAAAACCTAACAATTAATTGCAATCATCGAATACCGCTAATAAATATAGCCTTGAGATAAACTCCGGTTGAACAGAACCGACAATTTTGTCAAATCTATTAGGTTATCATAAAGTTTTGTGGGTATTTCAAAGCCGTAGGTACCGTTTTGCCACCCATTTATTATAATCAGGAACCGACAGGCGATATATTCAAGAACTTTTAGGTTACAGCAGCAGCAAAACCAACGAAATATATAGCAATGTGAGTACCAATTCATTCAGCAAATAAAAGTCCGTTCGATGATTTATAATCCAAAAAAAGTATTAATTTTATAGCAACAAAACAATAAAAAAGAAATTTTGTAGGACAAAGTCAACCATTTTGTGCGTGTTTATGTGATTTTATGGCTTATATATAGGGGTTGGCAGAAACCGTATTTGAAAATTTTTCGGATAAAAAAATCGAAAAATATTTTGGAATATTGATAACTTTATAGTTAACTTTGCTAAATGAAAACAGAAAGAGAAATTATATTTTACAAATCGTATTTTCAAGATTTTTTCTTGGAACAGGATAGTAAAGTTAGAGAAAAAATCGCTTATGTTTTCAGAGTAATAAATAGTGTTCAGAATATTCCAGCCAAATTTTTTAAGCATCTTGAAGGAACTGATGGAGTATATGAAATAAGAATTGAATTTGAGAGTAACATGTATAGAATATTTTGTTGCTTTGATAAAGGAAATTTAGTTGTACTTTTTAATGCGTTTCAGAAAAAGACACAGAAAACGCCTAAAGACGAAATTGAATTAGCAACAAAACTTAAAAACGAATATTTTAATTCAAAAAACATAGAAAATGGATAACGGTAATAAAATAAGAAACGCAAAAAACTTTGAAGAATTATTAGACATAGAATATGGCGTAATTGGAAACGAAAAAAGAGATGATTTCGAAAAAAAAGCACAATATTTTATAATTAGTGAAACTTTAAAAGAAGCACGTCACGAAGCAAAAATGACACAAGAGCAACTTGCAACAAAAGTTGGAACCAAAAAAAGTTATATTTCACGACTCGAAAACGGAAAATGTGACATTCAACTTTCTACATTATACAAAATATTTGAATTTGGACTTGGGAAAAGAATAAATTTAGTAATCGGATAAAACAACGGCTATCTGCCAAAAGCTAGAGTTTCGTTGGGCTTGAAAAGCCAACAATGAATTGCAATCATCAAATACCGCCAATAAATATAGCCTTGAGATTTACTCGGGTTGAACGGAACTAGTAAGTTTGTCAACGCTATGGGATTATTGAAGTGTAATTTTTACAAATTTTATGATGAAAACGAGTGCCATAGCCCTGATTGTAGTGGAAATCCTTTTTTGAGAAAACCTATTTTTTTCTTAAATTGGCAGAGCGACCAACGGAAGCTCCTGCCAATTTTTAGAAAAAAAGGTTTTAGAAAAAAAGATTGTAAC
>JAYTNQ010000110.1:0-4879 GCA_043748255.1 Bacteroidota bacterium | reverse complement strand
CAACAAACCACTAATTGTCAAAATGGATAAAACACTATAAATGAATAACTGTTTTTTGAAAAAATCATTCAGAATTGGACTAAAATTCACCAAAGCCTGTGATGCTCCCAAAAGCATGATTGGAAACAATATTTGAGAAAGCGATTCGACATATCTGAAAATACCCAACATTTCTTTGTCTTTTGGATAAATAAAAAGTGTGGAGATAATGCCAATAATAATTCCAAAATAATGAATTATAGTAAATGAAATTGCTTGTTTTTGGGTTTCAGTTTTCATAAATGTCCCATAAAATTAGCAATTTTTCCTTGTTTGTGACCATTTTTTATCAAAAATATTTTTTTAGATTTCAAAACCAAACCAAAATAATATTCACCCATATTCAAAAACAACAATGCCGATTTTTGAAAGCCGTAATAGTGATAAAAGTATTTTGGCATTCCAAAAACCGCTTTTAACCCTAGGGTTAAACCTTTCAAAAAATGATGGTTGATATTTAAAAACGCAATCAGAACTTTGTATTTTGACTGTCGCAAATCTTTGTTCCAATTTCGAGAAATCAACCGATCATGACAAATTTTGGCATCTGCAGCAACGGCAAATTCAAAATCAAAAAACGCCAATCGATCACAAAAATTTCGATCCTCGCCATAATGTTCAAAAACGGGTTCAAAAAGCCCCACTTTTTCAAAACACTTTTTGCTAACCAACCAGGCCGCAGCATTTATAAAAGGCACAACACTAACATTTTGCATTTTATTAATTGCTTTTTTTTGTTGGTAATAATCCTCAAATTTAGCATCAAAATCCACTTCATTTGCAGCAAAATGTAGTGGGCTCACAATACCAAAACGGTTATTCGATTGAAGTGTTTTGAATAAAATTTCAACAGTATCATCAAAAATCCATGTGTCTTGATTGAGCAATAATACCGCAGTCGCCCCATCCAAAATAGCTTTTTGAATACCGATGTTATTTGCTTTACCGAAGCCAATATTGTTTTGATTTTGAATTAATGTCAGTTGCCAAAACTCTTTCAAAATGCCCACGGTGTTGTCTGTCGAAGCATTATCGACCACTATAATTTCAACAGAAAATTTAGATCTTATCAAGGAATTGATGTTTTTTTTGATCCAAAATTCACCGTTGAAAGTCACGATAACCACTGTTATTTTATTTTTCAATGCTTATTATTTTCATTATCCCAACAAAAATAAAGATATTTGCAGTCAATCTCCTAATTTTAAATGAAATATTACCTTATTATCCCGGCTCATAACGAAGAAAAATGTATAGCCCTTATGCTCGATTCGCTGCTTTCGCAAACTGTTTTGCCCAACAAAATTGTAGTGGTTGATGACAATTCGACAGATCAAACTTCAAATATCGTTGCTCATTATTGCCAATCCAACCATTTTATTTCATTAGTAAACGCTACATCCTATGCAACTCATCTGCCTGGAAGTAAGGTTGTTAATGCTTTTTTGAAAGGTTTTGCAACTTTAGATCAAGATTTTGATATTATCGTAAAATTAGATGCCGATTTAATTTTGCCTGCTCATTATTTTGAAACTATTTTAAATATTTTCAAAAGCGATTCGACAATTGGAATGGCGGGTGGCTTTGCCTACATCGAAAAAAATGGAGAATGGGTTTTAGAAAATTTAACAAACAAAGACCATATCCGAGGGGCTTTTAAGGCTTATCGCAAACAATGTTTTCAAGAAATTGGTGGACTAAAACCTGCGATGGGTTGGGATACCGTTGATGAATTGTTGGCTAAATTTTATGGATGGAAAGTGGTTACAGATGCCAATTTGTGTATAAAACACCTCAAACCAACCGGAGCCAATTACAATAAAATGGCACGATACAAACAAGGCGAGGCATTTTATAGCCTTGGATATGGCTTTGCGCTAACGGTTATTGCTGCTGCAAAATTGGCTTTTTTAAAACAAAAACCATTGCTTTTTTTGGATTATATCAAAGGTTTTTGGACCGCCAAAACCAACAAAATACCGATGTTGGTTGATGCAAATCAAGCCAAATTTATTCAAAATTATCGTTGGAAAACAATATTTGAAAAATTTTTGTAATCACAAAACTTAAGGATACAATAAATATTTTTGACGTGTTTTTTTAAAATCTTTCAAATCTTGTTGCCATGTTTTTCTGATTTCAATTTCTGGTATTTCGGCTTCAATTTGTTGTTGCAATTTGTCTGTGCCCGCCAATTTTGTAAAAAATGGATTAAAAAACGTCTTCTTATCCTCACAGTTTTGATAAGCAGCAATAAGCCATTTTAACTCCAATTGAGTCACTTTAGAAACCTTCGAAAGATCTTCGCCATAGCAAGTTTTGCCCTGATACATTGGCTCTTTTGAACCCAAATTTGGCATTGGCACAAACTCAAAATTGATTTTTGGCAACTGTGGCGATCCATATATCTGAAATTGTTTTTCGGTGCCACGACCCACACTAATATTGGTGCCTTCAAAAAAGCAAAGGCTTGGATACAAGTTTACGGCCTTCTCATTGGGCAAATTTGGCGATGGTTTTACGGGCAAGTTATACGCCATTTTATGACTGTAATTTGTACAATGAATGACCGTTAGCCGACATTGTTCGCCGTTTTTTAGCCAATGTTCGCCGTTTATCATTTGTGCATATTCGCCAATTGTCATGCCGTGAAGCACTGGAATTTGATGCATACCCACAAAACTCGAAAACTCATTTTCCAAAACGGGTCCATCCACAATCCCACCATTTGGGTTTGGACGATCCAAAACAAGTAACGGAATATTGGCCTCGGCACATGACTCCATCATATAATGCAACGATGATATATAAGTGTAAAATCGGGCTCCAACATCTTGCAAATCAAAAATCATGATGTCAATATCATCTAATTGCTCTGGTTTTAATTTTTTTTTGTTTCCATAAATAGAAAAAATAGGAACTCCCGTTTTAGAGTCTTTTCCATCTATGATATGCTCTCCAGCATCAGCAATGCCTCGAAAACCATGCTCGGGAGCAAATATTTTTTGAACATTTATTTTGTGACCTACCAAAAAATCAACTATAGATATGGAATATCCTGCAATTTCACCATGTCCTACACTTTCGCCTTTTTCGTTTTTTACGGCTTGTATGCCACCTTTTATGCTAATAATTCCAGTTTGATTGGTTACTATACCTACTTTCTTGTCGCGCAATAACGGCAAATACAATTCAAAATTATCTGCACCTGTAGTTAATTTTTCAATCAAATCTCTCTTTGATTGGCCTAAAACGGTTGTGCTCGAAGCCGTTTTGTCAACAATTTTAGGCGTGATTTCGCCATTTCGACCATTATGCACCCCACTTTTGCAACCTAAACAAATGATTATACCTCCAAAAAACCAAATCGATTTTGCCAAATTTATGGAACTTAAATATTTCTTCATTATGTTAAATCTCTTAATGTCATTTTTTTAAACCTTAATTTCTTACTTCAATTCTAAAAAACAATTTGTGTATCTTTGCTTTTTATAAATTTAAAATCTTGAATGTAGCCTATTTTATTGCAAAACGACTTGCCACCAAACAAGACCATAAAAGTAACACATCTACTCCAATTATAAAAATTGCAATTGCAGCAATTGCAATAAGTTTGATAATGATGATTGTTTCAATAGCTACAGGTGTAGGCCTGCAACAAAAAATCAGACAAAAAATAGCCGCATTTAGCGGACATATCATCATTTCAAATTTTGACGATAACCAATCACAAGTAAGCACATCGCCCATCTCGATGCATCAAGATTTTTATCCAAAATTCAAAAACATTAAAGGCATTTCGCACATTCAAGCCATCGCCAGCAAAGCCGCAATTATAAGAACCGCCAAAACCTTTGAAGGAATTGTATTTAAGGGAGTCGGCAGCGATTATAATTTTGATAATCTCAAAGAATATTTGGTTGCCGGCCGATTGCCTTCTGTGACACAAAACCTTAATCCCGAAGTACTCCTTTCACAATATTTGGCAACGAAATTGCAACTTCGAGTTGGAGACAAATTCAACACTTTTTTTATGAAACAAGGCCAAAATAAATTGCCCAATTTGAGAGTTTTTCAAATTTGCGGAATTTATAACTCCGGTTTTCAAGATTTTGACAGCATGTTTGTTATTGGAGACATTCGCCATATTCAAAAAATTAACCATTGGCAGCCAGATCAAGTTGGCTCTTTTGAAGTCTTTATCGACAATTTTGACGATATTCAAACCAAAGGACAAGAAATATATAGTCAAACAAATTCGACCTTGAAAACCCAAACCATCGTCGAAAAATTTTCCTATATATTCGAGTGGCTACACCTTTTCGACTTCAATATTATTGTGATTCTCATCATCATGATCCTGGTAGCCACCATCAATATGGCCGTAGCCCTATTAGTCCTGATTTTAGAACGAACACAAACCATCGGACTGCTCAAAGCCATTGGCGCAAACAACTGGACCGTTCGCAAAATATTTCTCTACAACGCCGCTTACCTCATTGCTCGAGGGCTTTTTTGGGGCAATACCATAGCCATTTCGTTGCTAATGCTGCAAGAATACTTTGGCATTATCAAACTCAATCCACAAAATTATTATGTCAATCAAGCCCCCGTTTATATAGATTTTAGCTACATTTTCTATCTCAATTTGGGCACAACCGCCGTTTGTATGCTAGTTTTGTTGCTGCCAAGCTACGTAATCACCAAAATTTTGCCCGTCAAAGCCATTCGATTCGACTAATTTTTGGGCGTGCCCCTACGGGTCGGTCTCCGGCTCCCGCTCTTTTTTTGGGCTGAAAAACGCCCAAAAAAAAGGAGCTCCGCCTTTGCCCTCACGCAA
>JAYTNQ010000109.1:0-4895 GCA_043748255.1 Bacteroidota bacterium | reverse complement strand
AGAAAACCAGGCATAACCACTTTTTGGATTGGTCTTCAAAAATTCTCCGCAATCATGCAGGGATGGATACTCTTTAGAGATGTGTCCAGACGGTAGGCCAAAAGCAGGGTTTTATTAATTAACACAATATTAATAAATGCTTAAATCCGTTTGAGCACCATTTTTTTAGTAAAACTCTTATCCTGATACATAATTTTTACATAATAAATGCCGTCCGAAAAACTATCTATATTTAAAATTGTTTTTGCAGCGTTTGGATAATAATTGCTGACGATTCTCCCAAGGTTATCCATAATCATAACCTTTTCTGCAATGAAATCCACGGTGTCTATAGTAAATTGCCCAGTATTTGGATTTGGATATAAATTCATCAAGTTGTCTGCAACGTATTGATTAATACCCAATCCATTCACACATTTAACAGAACGGATTCTCGCAGTATTCTGAGTGCCGCAGTTTCCATTAGTATTCAAGTGGTATCTAATCACTCCTGAAATAGTATTTGAAGACCAAATTAATGGTGTTAATCCACTTGCAAAAACTATTGTTCCTGAATCATTTGTAATGCTAATAAAATCTGTTGTTACAGAACTCATAAAAGTATATTGCTTATTGGCCAAAACATTTACATTGGCATATTCTCCAGCCCAAGAGTCAGCAACGATTTGCTCGAAACTGCCCAAACAAGCTGGCAAAAAGGTCGCGTTTGGATACAATCCATTAATGGCTCCGTTACAGTTTAAAGCGGCAATAGTTGTAAAACTACCTCCAGAAACCCAAGCACTTTTTGAGGTGCCACAAATGGAGCGAATCCAAAAATAATATGTAGTAGCTGCAGCCAATCCATTCATAACACCTACACCAGCCGTAGTACATGTTGCGGTTGCCGCTGTACTGGCAATCGGTGCAGTATTTGTTGTGATAATATAGATGTCATACGAAGTTGGTACTGTTAAAGGCGCAGTCCAGTTTAATCGGCTTGAATTTGAGGTGATATTTGAAACTGATAAAGCTGTTGGTGCACCACAACCAACTGCAATAGTACATTGCACAAACCTTGCTCTAACTGTGCTTTGCACGCCACAATTCGAATTGGTGTTCAAATGGAATCTTACTACTCCAGTTGTTGTGCCGGAAGCCCAACTTAATGGGGTTACTCCACTTGCTAAAACCGCAGTTCCAGCTGTATTGGTGATCGTAATATAATCGGTAGCAACAGAACTAGTAAAAGTAAACTGTTTGTTTGCTGTCACATTAACATTTGAATATTCTCCAGCCCAGCTGTCTGAAGCAATTTGCTCTGGACTTCCAGTACAGGCAGGTGTAAATGTAGTATTTGGATAAAGACCATATATGGCACCATTGCAGCTCAAGGAAGCATTTACGGTAAAGTTTCCACCCGAAGCCCAAACACTCTTCTCGTTTCCACAATTGGATCTTATCCAATAATAATATGTTAAACCAGCAGTTAATCCGTTGATAACTGCTGCTCCAGCTGTGGTGCTTGTTATTGTTGCCGCTGTGGTAATACCCGGAGCAACATTTTGGGTCACCAAATATATTTCATAACCAGATCCAGGAGCAATAGTTGGGGCAGTCCAAGCCAATCGGCATGAATTTGAAGTAATATTAGAAACGGCCAAGCTTGTTGGTGGCAAGCATGATACAGAAGTTGTAATGCATTTTACATATTTTGACACCAGATTGGTGCTTGTAATGCCATAACCACACTGTGCGTTATCGTGTGAATAAAACCTAACTACTCCAGATGTATTACCAGAATTCCAGATCACTGGACCTGTACCGCTGGTCAAAACAACTGTTCCCAAAGTATTTGTTATGGTTATAAAATCAAGCTGCCAGCCTGTTTTGAACGTATATTGTGTATTTGGGACTACCGCAATATTTGAATAACTGCCATTTCTGCTATCGTTCGAAAAAATTTCATCATTTCCTGTGCAGGTTGGCGTAAATGTACTATTTGGATATAAACCATAGTAGGCACTGTTACAAACCAACGAGGAAATAGTATTAAAGCTGCCACCAAATATCCAAGCACCTTTTTGATACAAGCAATCCGAACGTAGCCAATAATAGTATGTTGAATCAGGGTTTAGGCCTGTTACGAATATCGAATTTGTTGTTGAGTCTGATGTTGTCACATTGTACTGAGGTGTAGCCTGGGAGGTACTTACATAGGCTTCATAGCCGAAATTTGGGGCTACACTTGGCTCTATCAAAGAAATGTTGCAGGAGATGGGTGTTATATTAGAAACGCCTGTTGGAGTAGGATCAAGACAAGGTGGTAATACTACCCATGATATATAGCGAGTTCTCGAAAAAAGATCGTTTGTTTGACATTGCGCATTTTGATGTATATAATATCTAATGGCTTCATCAAAAACCGAAATATAATATACCTCTGAAGCGCCAGATGCGTATATTTGTGTACCTGTACTATTTGTAATGGTAATAAAATCTGTTGCAACGGATGTTGAAAACTTATACCTTTTATCAGGTATTATGTGAACTTTGGCATATTGACCAGTTTTTGCATCTGAGTTGATAATTCCCGCACCAGCATTGTTTGTTGCTTGAAACGTATCGACTGGATATTGGGTTCCTGTGGTGCATTGTGCAGTGATTTTAGGAATAAATGATAAAAATGCCAAAACACATAGCATAGTAATTTTTGTTTTCACGAGTATTTATTTTTTTGTAAGTAATATTTAAAGCGATCTTAATTAATTGTTTTTTTCAAAATATTTTAAAGTTATTTTTTATTTTTTTGAAAATACGAATTTAGAAAAATAAATGGATATACAAACTTTTTTTTTACAGATTTTGAACATACAGTTAGATTGTGTTTCAATATCATAATAAAATCAATTTTTGGGATTCGATTTTAGGTTTTGGATTGTGGTGATGGTTTTCAAATTTGATTTTTAATGATTTACTGCCAACAAATTTATGTTTTGTTTTCAATTTTTGATTTTCTTTCTATTTGTTTATTTGCCCTTCTCGCGTCGTGTTTTGAGAAAACAATTGGTATGAATTCGCCCCGATTGAAGCGGCATCCTTTTTGGATTTTCTTTTTCAGAAAATCCAAAAAGATATAGCGGAAAGCGGGACGGGTGGTGATCGGGACGGGTGGTGTGCGCCAAAAAAAAGAAAAGGATTTTAAATTTTGGTAGTTTTTTAAAAAAATGTTGTGAAAACGCAAAAAAAGCTGCAATTTTGTATAAAAAAATGTATGCCTCAAGTTTCAAATAAGGGAAAATTAATGCCCGAATCGCCGATAAGAAAGTTAGTCCCTTTTGCTGAAATTGCCAAAAAAAACGGGCATAAAGTGTATCATTTGAACATTGGACAGCCTGATATAAAGTCGCCAAAAGTAGCTCTTGATGCGGTTAAAAATTGTGATTTGGAGGTGTTGGAATACAGTCATTCGGCAGGGTTTGAAAGCTATCGAAAAAAGTTGTCTTTGTATTATCAAAAACATCAAATTGATGCTGATTATCAAGATATTATCATCACAACTGGTGGTTCCGAAGCATTGCTTTTTGCGATTGGGAGCACCATGGATGTAGGGGATGAAGTGATTATTCCGGAGCCATTTTATGCCAATTACAATGGTTTTTCGACGGCTTCTGGAGTCAAGGTTGTGCCCGTGATATCGACTATTGAAACTGGATTTGCACTTCCTGCTATTTTGGATTTTGAAAAATTAATAGGGCCGAAGACAAAGGCGATTTTGATCTGTAATCCGGGCAACCCGACCGGGTATTTGTATTCAAAAACCGAGATGGAGCAACTGGCAAAATTGGTCAAAAAGCATGATTTATTTTTGATTGCTGACGAGGTTTATCGCGAGTTTACGTATGATGGCGACTTGCATTTTTCGGTAATGAATTTTCCAGAAATTGCGCAAAATGCGATTATGATCGATTCGGTTTCAAAACGTTATAGTATGTGTGGTGCCCGGATTGGGTGTATTGTTTCAAAAAACAAGGAGGTAATGCAGGCTGCGATGAAATTTGCACAGGCGAGATTGAGTCCGCCTACCTTGGAGCAAATTGCTGCCGAAGCTGCTTTGGACACGCCTCAAAGTTATTTTGAAGATGTGATTTTGGAGTATCGTGAACGTCGTGACACGCTTATTTTTGAGCTTAATCAAATTGAAGGTGTCAAAGTAACTGTACCAAAAGGTGCTTTTTATTGCATTGTTCAATTGCCTGTTGCTGATGCTGACGATTTTGCTCAATGGCTTTTAGAGTCTTTTGAGTGGAACAAAGAGACGATTATGGTGGCGCCTGCGGCAGGGTTTTATGCAACAGCTGGAGTGGGTTTGAACGAGGTTCGGATTGCATACGTTCTCAAAAAAGAGGATTTGGTTCGGAGTGTTTTGATTTTGAAAGAAGCGCTAAAGGTGTATCAAAAATGATTGAAAACTACTCATGAAAAGTTTTGAAAATGCTATACATTTTTTTTTCCTGAAAAAAAGTCATAGCAAATACTGCTAAAACTACCCCAACTGAAATACCAAAAAATTTCTAAAACCGGTAGATTTCCTAATACTGTTTTGCCTAAATTGGTATCTTTGAGTAGCCAATATTTTTGCCAAAATTGGGCAGAAATAATTTCAAAAAGCAAAACATATATTGGCAATATAATAATAAGAAGTAAAACTCCTGAAATTAAAGCTTTATTGATCAAATCTTGTCTCAAAAAAACAATTATAATAGTGAATATCAAAAAAATTATAGGGCTGATTATCATAGAATTAAAACCCATTCTTATAAAAACCAACATCAGAAAAACGCCGATTGCAAATAGTGTGAAAAAAAGTTTTTTATTTGGTTGAACCGCTTTTTGATATTTTTTGTTAAAAATAA
>JAYTNQ010000108.1:0-4902 GCA_043748255.1 Bacteroidota bacterium | reverse complement strand
GTGAATCGGCCGCTATTTATGTAGCCGATTATTTGTTGAATGAACAAGCTAATCTTGCCGTTTTTGACCCACAAGTAACCCACAAAAAGATTTTAAATGATCTTAATTACCTTGAATCTCGAACTGAAGTGCAAAACAGCAATGGTATCACCGTTTTTGAAGACCCATATCAAGTTTGCAAAAATGCTCACGCCATTGCAATTCTTACAGAGTGGGACGAATTTAAAGGATATGATTGGCAAAAAATATATGATAATATGCAAAAACCAGCATTCGTTTTTGACGGCAGAAACCTTTTAGACGCCGCAAAAATGACTAAAATTGGATTTGTATTTCAATCTGTAGGTAATAGAAACTAAAGCATTTTCAGCATGAAAAAAAACATTTTAATTACCGGTGGAGCTGGATTTATTGGCTCTCATGTCGTGAAACTTTTTGTAAAAAAATATCCTAATTATCACATTTTTAATCTAGATGCACTTACTTATGCTGGCAATCTTGAAAACCTTTCGGAAATAGAAAATGCAAATAATTATAGTTTTATAAAAGGCGATATAGCCAACGAAGCATTTGTGAACCAACTTTTTGAGAATCAAAATTTTGACGGTGTTTTGCATCTTGCCGCCGAGTCGCACGTAGATCGCTCTATTATAGACCCTATGGCATTTGTAAAAACAAATGTTTTGGGCACCCTTCATTTGCTAAATGCCGCCAAAAAGCAATGGGAAAATACAACCGACAAACGGTTTTATCACATTAGCACAGACGAGGTTTATGGCACACTAGGCGCCGAAGGATTGTTTACAGAAACAACGGCCTATATGCCAAATTCACCCTATTCTGCTTCCAAAGCAAGCTCTGATCATTTTGTTCGGGCGTATGGCGAAACCTACCAATTTCCGTTTGTGATCAGCAATTGCTCCAACAATTATGGACCAAATCATTTTCCAGAAAAACTAATTCCGCTTTTTATCAACAATATCATCAATAATAAGGCTTTGCCAGTTTATGGCGATGGCAATTATACCCGTGATTGGCTGTTTGTTGAAGATCATGCCTCGGCAATCGATCTTGTTTTTCACCAAGGAGAAAACCACGAAACCTATAATATTGGTGGCTTCAACGAATGGAAAAACATAGATTTGGTGCGACTATTATGCACGATCATGGATAAAAAACTGCATCGCGATACCGGAACTTCCGAAAAATTGATTACGTTTGTTAAAGATAGGCCGGGACACGATTTGCGTTATGCAATAGACGCCTCAAAAATAAATGAAACACTTGGCTGGAAACCAACAGTGACCTTTGAACAAGGTTTAGAAAAAACGGTAGATTGGTTTTTGAAAAACGAGCTTTGGCTCAAGAATGTAAGCTCTGGAGCCTATTTGAATTACTACGAAGCACAGTATGGAAAATAATTTGAAAAATAATTAGAAAACAAAATCAGATGGAATTAAAAGGGAAAAAAGTTTTATTAACAGGAGCAGACGGTTTTATAGGTAGCCATCTTGCAGAACGATTGTTAGTTGAAGGTTGTGTTGTAAGAGCATTTGTTTATTATAACTCCTTTAATTCTTGGGGATGGTTAGACACTTTGCCAAAAGAAACTCAAGCCAAATTTGAAATTTTTGCTGGAGATATTCGAGATCCAAATGGCGTGAGAGCAGCAATGAAAGATATTGATGTTGTTTTTCATTTAGCGGCATTAATAGCAATACCATTTAGTTATCATTCACCAGATTCCTATATTGACACAAATGTAAAGGGTACACTGAATATTATTCAAGCTGCAAAAGATTTTGGCGTAAGCCGTGTTTTAGTAACCTCGACATCAGAGGTTTATGGAACAGCACAATTTGTACCAATCACAGAATTGCATCCAAAACAACCTCAATCACCCTATTCTGCATCAAAAATTGGTGCAGATTGTATTGCCGATTCTTTTTACAGAAGTTTTGATTTGCCCTTAACAATCGTTAGACCATTCAATACTTATGGACCAAGACAGTCTGCAAGAGCAGTAATCCCAACCATAATAACACAATTATTAAACGGAATAGAAGAAATAAAATTAGGAGATATTAGCCCGACACGAGATTTGCTTTTTGTAAAAGACACCGTGAACGGATTTATTGAAATTGCAAAATGCGAAGCCTTGATAGGTCACGAAGTTAATATCGCTACACAATCTGAAATTACGGTTGGAGAATTGGCTTTAGAAATGATACAACAAATTAATCCCAAGGCCAAGATAATTACGGATGAACAGCGTATGAGACCCGCAAAAAGCGAAGTTTTTAGATTATTTGGATCTAACGAAAAATTAAAAAAGCATACAAATTGGGAAACACAATATACTTTGAAACAAGGAATTGGAGCAACTATTGAATGGTTCAAAATACCAGAAAATTTAAATAAATATAAAGCAGAAATCTACAATGTATAATTATTCAGATACCATCAGTTTTATCAAAGAAAGTTTTAAAACCGAAGCTTTTATTCCATTACATGTGCCTCATTTTGGAGGAAATGAAAAGCAGTATTTGATTGACACAATCGATACCACTTTTGTATCATCCGTTGGAGCATTTGTAGATCGTTTTGAAGAAATGATGGCAGGTATTACTAATACACAAAAGGCAGTAGCAGTTGTAAACGGAACCGCCGGAATTCAAGTTGCATTGAAACTTTCGGGAGTAAAAAGCAACGATGAGGTAATTACACAAGCATTAACTTTTGTAGCTACCGTAAATGCAATAGCCTACAATAATGCCCACCCAATTTTTGTTGATGTAGATTTAGATACAATGGGATTATCTCCAAAAGCAGTTGAACTATTTTTAAATGAATATGGAGACTTGCGAGAGGACGGCTGTTATAACAAAAAAACAGGACGCAAAATTTCAGCATGTGTACCAATGCATACATTTGGATTTCCAGTTCATTTAGACGAGCTAATAACCATTTGTAACAATTGGAAAATTGCGATAGTCGAAGATGCAGCAGAATCATTAGGAAGTTATTACAAAGGAAAACCAACAGGCAGCATTGCAGATATTGGTGTTTTTTCGTTTAATGGTAACAAAATTGTAACTTCGGGAGGTGGTGGCGCAATTGTAACAAATAAAATGGAGTTAGGCATTAAAGGAAAATACCTAACCACAACTGCCAAAAAGCCACATCCGTATGAATTTTTTCATGATGAGATAGGTTATAATTTTAGAATGCCAAATCTAAATGCGGCTTTAGCATGTGCTCAATTAGAGCAATTAGACAAGTTTTTAGAAAATAAAAGACAGCTTGCAGCACAATATAAATCTTTTTTTGATTCAAATGGATTAAAATTTAGAACAGAATTGCCCGAAACAAAAGCCAACTATTGGCTAATGTGTCTTGAGTTGGAAAACAAAACCGAACGAGATTTGTTTTTAAAAATCACCAATGAAAATCAAGTGATGACAAGACCAATCTGGCAATTGATGTTTCGACTGCCAATGTATGCCGATTGTCAAAAAGACGAGCAAACAAATGCGTTGTTTTTAGAAGAAAGAATAGTAAATATACCAAGTAGTTTTAGAATATGAAAATGGAAAAAATAAAAATTGGATATTTTGCAGATGGACCATGGTCGCATTTAGCATTTGAAAAATTGATTAAAGATGAAACAATAGCAATACAGTTTATCGTTCCTAGATCCGATACAACAGATGAAACATTGAAGCATTTTTCTCAAGAGTATAGTATAGATTATCTTTATCCAGTTAAAATAAATTCAATAGAGTTTATCGAAGCAGTAAAATCATATGATTGTGATTTATTCGTTTCGATGAGTTTTAATCAAATTTTTAGAACTAATATAATTGCTATCCCCAAATATGGAGTAATCAATTGTCACGCAGGTAAATTACCATTTTATAGAGGGAGAAATATTCTAAATTGGGCATTGATAAATGATGAAAAAGAGTTTGGAATTACAGTCCACTATGTTGATGAGGGAATTGATACCGGGGATATTATAAAACAAAATTGTTATCCTATCACTGATAATGATGACTATAATTCTTTATTGGAAATAGCATATGTTGAATGTGCTACAATTTTATATGATGCAATTAAAGAAATTCAATCAGGTGAATCAGACAGAATTATCCAGAATACAATACATTCAGTTGGATTTTATTGTGGAAGACGTGTCCCAGGGGATGAAATAATAAATTGGAACAATTCTTCTAGAAAACTCTTCAATTTTATTAGGTCTATAAATAAACCAGGACCAATGGCTACAACAAAAATTAATGATAAAGTAGTAAAAATAAACAAAGCAAGAATAATTGAAAATGCCCCAGAATATATTGGTACAGCGGGACAATTGTTAGTAAAAACTCCCGAAGGATTTTTAATAAAAACGCACGATAGTTTTATCGAAATATATGAAGTTGAATCAGAAACAATATTAAAAGTTGGAGATAAATTAGGATTATGAGTAACCACACTATAATTATTGCAGAAGCAGGAGTTAATCACAATGGAGATTTAAAAAAAGCAAAACAACTAATTGATGCAGCTGTAGAAGCAGGAGTCGATTATGTGAAATTTCAATCTTTTGTAGCAGAAAAATTGGTCAGCCCAACCGCAAAAAAAGCTGAATATCAAGCCAAAAACATTGGTGATGGCGACGATTCGCAATTTCAAATGTTGAAAAATTTAGAATTAAGTCACGAAGATCATTTGATTTTGATGTCCTATTGCGAACAAAAAAACATCAAGTTTTTCTCGACTGCTTTTGATGTTGACGGGGTAGATTATTTGGACAGTTTAGGGTTAGAAATGTTTAAAATTCCGAGTGGAGAGATTACAAACTATCCGTATTTGAGAGCAGTAGCCCAAAAAAGAAAACCC
>JAYTNQ010000107.1:0-1779 GCA_043748255.1 Bacteroidota bacterium | reverse complement strand
GCTACGGCTACTGCTTCTTGTGGATTATTTGCCACATATCCGCGTTGTACTTTTACGCCATAGCTGGCTAATATTTCTTTTCCTTGGTATTCGTGTATGTCCATCTTGGGGTTTTCTGTTTTATTTTAATTAAAAAATCGTTGCAAAAGTAGCAATTTTACTTCGATTTTTGATTTGTTTTGATTACTTTTAATTCAACAAAATCCATTCGCCACTTTGGATCAATAATTCGGCTTTTTTGAATTTCATTTCTTCTGTTTTTCCTGAAGCTACTTGTTGGATTCTTACGGTGTCGTTTCGGTTTATTTTTGGTGTATCTCTAACGATTGTTTCTGTAATCTGCCGTTGTTGTGTTTGCCCAGCTTCTCTATTTTCGGCAGATAGGGTATCAGAATTTGGAATTTCGTCTTTGCTTGTTTTATAGTTTTCTTTTCGTGGTAATTCTTTGGCTTCTTGTATATTAGGCACCATATTGCGAGGCAAATCGCCTTTGAACAAAAACGAAATCACTTCTTTGTTGACTGCATTTAGCATATTGCTAAAAAGTTTGTATGCTTCAAATTTATAAATCAGTAACGGATCTTTTTGCTCGTGAACGGCGAGTTGAACAGATTGTTTCATTTCGTCCATCTTGCGAAGGTGTTTTTTCCAGGCTTCGTCAACGATAGCTAATGTAATATTTTTTTCAAAATCAGCGATTAATTGCGTTCCAGTGCTATCATAAGCTTTTTTCAAATCTGTGACAACATTCAAAGTTTTAAGGCCGTCAGTGAACGGAATAATGATGCGCTCAAATTTATTATTATTGTCTTCGATCACATTTTTTATTAACGGAAAAGCCTCACGTGCAGACCGTTCGGTTTTATCAGCATAAAATTGTGATGTTGTTTTATAAATCGTTGCCGTAATTTCGACTTCTGTCATTTTCAAAAATTCGGCTTCGGTTATTGGCGATGTTATCGAAAAATAGCGTACCAATTCAAACTCAAAGTTTTTAAAATTTGAAGTAGGTTTGTTGTTTGCAACTATCAACTCGCAACTATCATATAGCATATTGGCAATATCAACTTTTAATCGTTCGCCATGAAGGGCGTGTCTGCGGCGGGTATATACCACTTCGCGTTGTGCATTCATGACATCGTCATATTCGAGAAGTCTTTTTCTGACACCAAAATTATTTTCTTCTACTTTCTTTTGCGCTCTTTCGATAGATTTTGTCATCATCGAGTGTTGTATCACTTCGCCTTCCTTGAGGCCCATTCTGTCCATGACTTTGGCTACTCTTTCAGACCCAAAAAGGCGCATCAAATTGTCTTCGAGCGATACATAAAATTGTGAACTTCCAACATCCCCTTGTCTTCCGGCACGACCACGCAACTGTCTATCTACTCGACGAGAATCGTGGCGTTCTGTTCCTACAATTGCAAGACCTCCTGCGGCTTTTACTTCTGCCGAAAGCTTGATGTCTGTTCCACGTCCCGCCATATTTGTTGCAATGGTTACTACTCCAGATTTGCCTGCTTCTTCTACAATTTGAGCCTCTTGTTTGTGCATTTTTGCATTCAAAACATTGTGGGCAACACCCCGCATTTTGAGCATTCTGCTTAATAATTCAGAAATTTCGACTGATGTTGTTCCAATCAAAACGGGTCTTCCGGCTTTTGATAATTCAGTAACGTCTTCTATAACGGCATTAAATTTTTCGCGGGTGGTTTTGTAAATATAATCTTCTTTGTCATGGCGAGACATTGGTCGATTGGTTGGTATTTCTACAACATC
>JAYTNQ010000106.1:0-4945 GCA_043748255.1 Bacteroidota bacterium | reverse complement strand
AAAATTTTTGATACAAATTTATACAATTTCGACGCTACTTTGCCAGTTGCTAAAACAAATTTATAAAAAAACCAAAAACAACCCGCATTTTTCCATTTCTTTGGGCGTGCCCCTGTCGGGTCGGTCTCCGGCTCCCGCTTTTTTGGGCTGGCTGAAAAACGCCAGCCCAAAAAGAGCTCCGCCTTTGCCCTCACGCAAGCCGCTGCAACCCGATTTGTAGATTACCAAAAAATACATTTTCAACAAACATTTCTATTTTGAAATTTATGACTTTCAATGCCGGTATCACCACCAGTTGTTTCCAAAAAAATTTTCAAACGGTTTATATTTGCTATTTAGGACGCATTTTTATCAAAAGTAAACGTCTTATTTTAAAAAACAACCACTAATGGAAAAGTTGTATTTATAACTTGAATCCGCCACTCAAAAAAGAAGTAGAAGAAAAAATTCAAAAAACAGGCCACAGAAGCCATCACTTGTTAAACATTATGGAATTTTTATATCAAAAACCGATTGTAAACGCTGTGAAAATAGTAGAAATAACTACTGTTTCACAAGCAACTGCCTACAAAATTTTAGAAAAATTAGTAAGTATGGATATTCTAAAGGAAATAACAGGTGGCAAAAGAGGCAAAATGTATGTGTTTGATCAGTATATAAAATTATTTAATTAATTATAAAGTGTTGTGAGAGAGAATGTTGTAACAATAATTTTTAAAAACAAACCTGCTCTTCGAATTTGATCTTCCACCACAGCTGTTTATAAACCGCCATAACGCTTTTTAAAACCAGCAAGCTGATCAAGCAATTCGTCTATTTGAGTTGATTTTTGAGACAACATTACATCTTTATCTTTAAGGCGTGACTCATACAAAAATTCAATTTTTTCAAAAAACTGTTTGTTTTCTTGATAATGATTTTCGATTTGCTGATGCGCAACGGCATGATCCTTGAGTTCTTGATGACCAACAGCATTGTCTTTTAGCTCTTGATTATAGGTATTTCGTGCATCAATGTCTAAAAGTTCCAAAACCGTAATATCCAATACTTTTGCTATTTCAAAAAGCCTATCTACAGAGAGTTTTGTTTCATTTTTTTCGATTTTGGAATATGCTGGCTGGCTCATGTTGAGCGCATAGGCCATGTACTCATGAGAAAAACCTTTCTTTCTGCGAAATTCTATAATTTTATTAAGCACAATTTCCATAACCAAAACGTTTAAAATATATTACAAAAGTAATAATTTTTTTGATAAAGTTATAGTTTTTAGTTTTTTTTTCGCTAAAATTTGTTATTACAAAAAAATCGCGAAAAACTTTTGTAAAAACAATTAATTTATTAAATTTAAAAACTTTTATTATTATGAAAAAATTATTATTTGGCTTAATAGCCACAGTTATTTTTGGAGGTTTGTCTTTTAGTCAGGATTTCGGACCAGTTGGAAACGAGCATAATAGACTTCTCAAAATTATTTACCAAAATCTTGACGCAAGCTATACCAGAGATAATGCAATCCAAAAAGCTATTGCTGTGCTCCAAAAACAAAACACATCACTTAGATCAGTTTATGTTTTTTCAAATTACTCAACTCCTGAAATAATGGTAAATGAATTACTATTAAAAGGTAAAATTTCAAAAGATTTATTCTCAAAAGTGATTTTAGATTTAAAAAATTTAATTCTAATAAATAATTACAAAGAGTTGGTCACATATATAGATACTGCAGTGTTAAATTCTAAAACATTACCTTATATAGATTTGCCTAAATATTTGGATTTTTTATCTGCTGCAAAAGCAAGTGCTTATTTATGGGAACCAACAGCTGGTAATGGCCCTGTTATATTTATACCTGGCCCAGTATTAACTACACATGTAGCGTCAAAAGTAAGTGTTAAAGCAGGTATGATTCATGACGCTATTGGTTGTCTAGCTGGTCCAGAGGGTGGCGCCGTAGCCTCACTCATTTATTTGTTTGACAATTGGTAATGTATAAATAGAAATAATAAAAACCCTAAATAAAAAAAAATGAACACAACAAAATTTTTAAAATTATTAGCAATATTTTCAACTATCGCATTGATTTCAAGATTAGATTACACAGATTTTTCAAGAAACTGCGTCACAAAAAACTATGTTTTTCTATCGATTGCTCTTATTTCAAGTGTAATTTTTATTGTAAAAAAAAATCAAAGTGACAAAAAAAATTAATTTATTTTTTTTGTAAAAAAGCGTAACGATTTTTTTAACAATTTTGTGTGTTTTTATGTTTAATTGTCAAGTTTGTTAACATTTAATAACGCATTGCTTTATTTGTAATGCGTTATAAATTCATTTCAAAACTTAAATCAAATAAAAAATCATGAAAAAAATCACTTTCGGCATTTTTGCCACTCTATCTCTATGCCAATCAATAAACGCACAAGATCTCAAAGTAATTTCAGGAAGAATCAGCTATGGAGATCAATATTTGGAGTTCCCAACAGAAATGAAATCTGATAAAGTTTTTAGCGCAAATTCATCTGATTTTCTAAAAACAGAAGCATATTCAGAAGAATTGAACGGAAGTATTATAATATTTACAGATTCAAAACAACAAATTATCGGAATTACATTACCACCAACCACTACAGCCGAAAAAGTAACTAAATATTATACTTGTTTCAAAAAGGCATGGGCAGATGGCACTGGTCTAATGGGCTATTTAGAATGCTGCGGCTCAAATTAAATGAAAAATACAATTTACACCATAGTTGCTACATTATTTTGTTGCGGGTCTTTTTGCAAATGAAACAAAAATAATTTCTGGCAGATTGAGCTCAAATACTGCAAGCATTGCTATCGCAGAAGAAATAAAATCTGAACTACTATTTCAAGAAAATCCTCAGGATTTATAAAATTAGAAAAATATTCTAATACTATAATTACAATCATCATAGATTCTAGTCAAAAGATTGTTATTATTAATATTCTAAAAGACATAATTGACGTAGAATTAAACAAAGCTATCAAGCCTTGTGTCATTAAATCTTTGCGTGATTTGTTTGACTGGGCGGATTCAAGTGATAAATGCAACTTTTTAATTTGTACTAAAATAATTAATACTAAATATGAAAAAACTATTTTTTTTTGCAACGCTTATTGCTTTGCCTTTTAGCCTAGTGGCTCAAACCCAGTTCAAAATTAATGCAGACATTCGAGGGCGTAGTTGTGCCAGTGGTCTTGGTTTGTGTAGTGTTTTGGCGGCATTTATTGAGCCGAAAATTGGCGAAATTTGTCAAACGATGGCATACAGAACCAATAATAACACTTTGGTTTTTGTTTTTGATGTCAGTATGCTTTCCGAACAAGAACAATATTGTTTGCTTGGCAAACCAATGGCGATGATATCTACTACAGACCGTTTATATCTTACACAAGAGCAAGACTTGATTATTGATATAAAAACGCTCACTTTGCTTGGAATCGATGCAAAGTACAACCATGTTGCAAAAGGTATTTATGCTGCACAAATGAGCAAAGGCAAGATTCAAATTAGCATTCCATTAGCTGGATTATAGGCAACAAGTTTTTGTGTAACCCTTTAAATTTGTATTATGACAATATCAAAAAACCATATTTTTTGTTTAAGCATGTTGCTGTTTCTTTCATTTGGATATGCAATCGAGCCAAACGAGGTATTGCAAAAAATGGCTTTAGAAATTTCTATTTCAAATCAAAAGTTCCAACAAAAGACAGTTTTTGTTTACAGCCGTATTCAAAAAATTAATCAAAGCATTATAGAAGAAAAAAGCGATAAAGAGAAACTAAATTTGCTTATAGAAAAAGACCAGCTTCAAACAAAGTTAAGGTTTTTAAAACAAGAAAGTGAATCTGAAATATCAAAAATTAGATACTTAAAAGGCTTACAAATTATTAGAATATTGTATGACAAAACATTAAGTTTGGACCATCATTTTTCGAGTGTACGCACTTTTTCAGAAATTAATAAAATGGCAAATCCAAACCAATATCCCGAATTTGACAAACTCAAAGTATTGGTAGCTAGCAAGAAAGATAAGAAGACGGGTTTTGATCTAACGAGTATATTAGGGTCAAACACTATTATTTCGGTGGTCAACACTTTTTCAAATATGTTAGTTTCAAATTTGACAAAAGAAGAAAAAGAAAACGAACTTGCTTCTATAGATTGTATTTTGGATTTTACATTAAGAATGCAAAACGACTTGAACACAATTTTTTATGAAACCTCATTTTTACAAAAAAGTAATGAAAAAATAAAAACTGATATCGAAATTTTGTTCAAAGATTATACTAAACCAATTGGCTATGCTGATTCCTTGGATAATTGTAGGAATAATGATGATTGGGATAATTTATCTCAAAAAATGGAGGACTATCTTGCAAAACAAAAATTGGCGATTGGACCTCTTCAACAAAAAATGACTATAAATCTTGAATTTCCAATAGATAGATTAATATAATTCATTGGTCAATACAATAATTTTATTGATCAGGGCGGCAAGTTTTATGAAAAATTTAAAATTATTTTAAACAGTTATGAAAACCAAAAACAATGCGAGTCAAAATTACCTTTGGAGTTTAATAAGCTTAAATCAGATATTGATTTAGCCATAGAAAAATTTAATAAAGCATATAAACCAGTTGAAATAAATGGCTCAAAAATGAAAGAATTACTTTATGGGATAAATGAATTTGAATAATAGTTTCAATAAATACAACTTCGTTCATACAAGTCACATTTTTTTGTCAAAAAAAGCATCAAAAACAGCCTATATCAGTTGTTATTTCTCAGAAAATAAAAAACAGCGCTACCACACAATTGGTGCTAAAACGGCTTGTGTCTGACTCGCGCTGTCCAGAAAACGTGACTTGTATGTGGGCGGGCGAAGTTGCCGTTGAAGTAGCTGTTTTTAAAAATAAAAAA
>JAYTNQ010000105.1:0-1795 GCA_043748255.1 Bacteroidota bacterium | reverse complement strand
CAAAACTACCATTTTGGAGGATATGCCAAAGTAACCCCGGCATTAATAGCATTTATGAACCAGCTTTTTGATCAAAACCAAATCCTTTTAGACCCCATTTATACCGCAAAAATGGCTTTTGGCGTTTTGGATATGATTGAAAAAAAATACTTTCAAAAAAACACCAAAATACTCATGATACACACCGGCGGCTTGCAAGGAATTGCCGGTATAAACCAACAATTACAACAAAAAAATCAAACTTTAATTCAAATGTATGCTTAAAAAATTGTCGCTTCTACTCGTTATCTGCCAGCTAATTGCCTGCAATTCTGCACAATCTGTAATAAGAACCACCAAATCTGCAGCCGAAAAAAACAAAACTATCACCCATACCAAAAAACCAAACCAAAAAACCATACCTGCCAAAAACCAAACTACAGAAACCATCGAATCTACCTCAAATACCTTGGTCACCAACGAAGTAGTATCTGGATATGTACTACAATACAAAGACGTAGCCATGCAAAATATGACACAATTTGGAATTCCGGCAAGTATCATTTTGGCACAAGCCATTTTAGAATCTGGAGCCGGCAGAGGCGATTTGGCACAAACAGCCAACAACCATTTTGGCATCAAATGCCACAAAGATTGGACAGGAGAAACCGTCAATCACAACGACGATTCGCCAGATGAATGTTTTAGAAAATACCAAAACCCAGCAGAATCTTTCAAGGATCATGCCGCTTTTTTGACCAATAGAAGCCGCTATTCCGAGCTTTTTTTGCTTCCAAAAGGAGACTATCAATCCTGGGCAACCGGACTGAAAACCGCCGGATATGCCACAGATCCAAAATATCCCGAAAAATTAATTTCCTATATCGAACGCTATAACCTGCATCAGTATGATTGTCAAGTATTAGGCACCAACTTTGAACCCATAAAAACCAGCGAAAAACCCGCAGTACAAGCCATCGACGACACTCAATATGAAGTTCAAAAAGGAGATACTTTTTATTCGATTTCAAAAAAATTCAACCTTACAATCGAAACACTAAAATCTTTAAATAACCTTCAAGACAATACCCTTTCGATTGGTCAAATTATCAAAATAAAATAAATCCGTTTTTAAAATAAAAACATGAAATATCAAAGAAGTAGTCAGCTTTTTGTAGCGGCACAAAACGTAATTCCAGGAGGTGTAAACTCGCCCGTTCGAGCATTCAAATCTGTTGGTGGAACCCCCATTTTTGTAAAAAGTGCCAAAGGAGCCTACTTGATAGACGAAGATGGCAACCAGCTCATAGACTATATCAATTCATGGGGGCCCATGCTACTTGGACACGCATATCCTCCTGTTGTAGAGGCAATTACCCAAAAAGCAAAATCAGGAACATCCTTTGGAATGCCCACCGAATTAGAAACCCAAATTGCCGAATTAGCCGTAAAAATGGTTCCTAATATAGACAAAATTAGATTTGTAAATTCGGGTACCGAAGCCTGTATGAGCGCCATAAGATTGGCTCGAGGCTATACAAAACGTGACAAAATCATCAAATTTGCCGGCTGTTATCATGGCCACTCCGACTCCTTTTTGATCCAAGCCGGCAGCGGCGCAATGACCTTTGGGGTGCCAAACAGCCCAGGCGTTACAGCAGGTACTGCCCAAGACACCCTTTTGGCCAATTATAACGATTTGGAAAGCGTAAAATTGCTTTTTGAAGCCAACAAAAATCAAATAGCAGCCTTGATTATCGAGCCAGTTGCAGGAAATATGGGTTGTGTGCTGCCACAGCAGGATTTTCTCAAAAAC
>JAYTNQ010000104.1:0-1796 GCA_043748255.1 Bacteroidota bacterium | reverse complement strand
ATTTTAAGGTTTTCATTGCAATTGATGGTGTCATTGTTGCTCCTCCATTAATAGTTTCAATAATGCCTTGGTGCAAATCTATTGGACTCACTTCTTTTAGCAAATAGCCGTCGGCACCAGCTTTTATGGCATTAAAAATATTTTCATCGTTATCAAAAACGGTTAAAATTATAATTTTTATTTGTGGATATTTGTTTTTTATGATTTGAGTAGCTTCTATTCCATTCAAAATAGGCATTTCAATATCCATCAAAATCAGATCTACATGGCAGTTTTTTTCGAGTTTTTCAATACAATTTTGACCATGATTTGCCAAAAACTTTATTTCAAAAACATCAAAAAAAGACAGCTTTTCGGCTATTGTTTTTTGAAGAAATGTGTTGTCGTCAACGATAGCAATCTTAATCATGTCGAATTTTTATAAAAATCATCAAAAAAATTGTAATATGTTCGCTACAAATTTAGAACTTATTTTGGTATATAACATACGAATTTCTACGTATATTTAGATTTGATTTTCAAAACTACGAATTGCATTAAAATGCTATTTGTTTTACATTTCTATTTTATCTATTGTTTCTATAATTATTTTCAGCCTTGTATGATTTGTTTTTTCTTGATTGTGTATTGTGGGTTGTTGAGGCGTGATCTGATGTGCAAATTTTTTAACCGTGCCCAGCAATAGTATCAAAACAAATCTAATATTATTGCTACTAATTCATGTCTAAACTTGCAAAATCTCGTTTTGTATTTGGGGGAATATCCGTTTGGGTGATAATTAAAAAACAAACAATTGCTCGTTTTTTATGGCAGCTTTTTTTTGAGTACACGTGCCTGCGGCATCGCAGTAGCTTAGTGAAACCTAATGTTCGGATTAGGCCGTGACAAAATTGTCGGTTCCGTTCAGCCGGAGTTTATCTCATGGGCTATACTTTTGTTGGTATTCGATGATTGCGGGTGATTGTTTGGTTTTCAAGGTCGAGGAAACTATAGCTTTTGGCAGATAGTGCCTTTATTTAGATAAGATTTTAGTTTTCGCTTTTCTAATTGGTTTTCTTATTTCTGTTAATTTCAAACTTGCTTTTTTCTGTTTAAAATAATCGCTTAATGCTTTTTCTTCTTCAATAGTTAATGAAGTTTGTTCTCCAATAAAATCTAGGTCAAATTCTAATTCTTTAGTTTTCATAATATTAGTCTTTAAAATATTTGTTTATTAATTTCAGTGCTGATTGAGTTTCTATAATCATTACTCTTCCTCCGAAATGAAATGCTCCAAGCGTTTTCTCATAATGTTCGATTAATAATGATTTAGAAACAAAAGATACATTTCCTTCGTGACCTCGTTGGAATGAAAGTTTACAAGCAAAAGCAACTAAATTTCCAGGAACACCAGCGTAAACTTTTGTTTTTCCTTTATTGAATGGTGCGCTTTCAACTAAATGCATATAAACGTGATCTTCTTTAACTTCAACACAAATTAATCCTTGAATAATTTCAGAATTATTTACAATTGTTAGTTTAAAAACATCTCTTTCAGGTTGTTTGAATTCTTGTTTCCAATCAAAAAGCCAATTATTCTTTTTAGTTATGTTTTTTAAATCGGAACTTTTTAATAAAGAAATGTCAGTTGCAAAACTATCTCTAGTTACCACATTTTCTATGGAATTGGTTAATTTGTCAATTATAAAATCTAAACCTATTTCTTCACGTTCTTTCATATTGCAAATTTACAAAATATTTTTGAATGAAAGAATAATTTTCAATTTTACGATTTTTTCGGGCATTTCTGCCAACGT
>JAYTNQ010000103.1:0-1797 GCA_043748255.1 Bacteroidota bacterium | reverse complement strand
GTATTCTTTTACTATTTTTTTTTGTTTTTCTATATGGGGGATTGGTAATTCAGTATCACACATTTCGTACCAACCAAAAATTTCTCTTGCACTTCCGTGTGATTTAAAACGAGCATATCTATCAAATTCTGGTCGTCGGAACCACATCATTAAATATTCTGGTAATAATTCGTTTTTATCAATGACTTCAAAAACCGTATAGGCTTGTGATACAATCGCTTCCTCAAATTCATCTAATAGAGCCACTGAAATTTTATCTCCATTTCGTGAAGTTACTGGTCCATAAGCAAACTGATTTTTTTTAATAATTTTATAGGTTGACATATCAGTACCTATAATGTTTGCAATAGATGGCATTAATACTTTACGGATACTTACGCCAAGTAATTTAGTTACTTTTTTGTCGGTATCTCGTTTATTTACTTCCTGAATGTAGTTGCCTAATCTTTTATAATTTGATTTAGCTTTGCTGATTTTAAAATTCATCATTCCATCCCAATTGAAGGTTAATATTTCTCATTTCACGTTCAATTTCGGTTCTTAATTCCTCATCGGTCGGGAGATAGAGTTTGTATTTTGTGGCAAAAATTTGTTCGTTCCCTTTGAGTATCGAGTAGCGTGCAATGTCTTGGTCGGTTTCGGTACACAGCACAATTCCTAATGTTGGATTGTCGTCGTTGCTTTTTTTAATCTCGTCGTACATCCTAACATACATATCCATTTGCCCCACATCCTGATGGGTTATTGGAGCCGTTTTGAGATCTATAACTACAAAACATTTTAGTAAATAGTTATAGAATACCAAATCGATAAAATAATCTTTGGTTTCGGTGCGAATGAGTTGTTGTCGTTCTACAAAAGCAAATCCCTTGCCAAGTTCTAGTATGAATTTTTGAATGTTGCTAATTAATGCTTTTTCCAATTCGGCTTCTGTATATCCTATATTTGCGGGTAAATTTAAGAACTCTAAAACCGCTGGATTTTTGATAAATTCAAATTTATCGTTTTGAAATCCTTGGGTTTTTTCAAACATTTCGGCTATCACAGGTTTTTTTATTTGCGATAGTAAAAGCCTGTCGTAATACAGTGTAGCTATATTGCGTTCCAAAGTTCTAACAGACCACATGTTTTGTACTGCTTCTTTGATGTAATAGTGCTGGGCTTCTTTATTAGAAACCCGCATAATTAATTGATAATGCGACCAACTCAATTCGGCAGACACTGTCTGCCGAATTGAGTTATCGAATTCGCCAGACACTGTCTGGCGAATTCGTAAAAAGTCAGGAAATGTTAAATAAAATTGTCTGAAGTTTTTAATATTAGACAATGAAAAACCTTTACCTAATTCAGAAGTTAGTACTTTAGCTAATGATTTAAGAATCTCTTTTCCATATTCAGCCCGTTCTTTGCCTTGTTGCTCTTCTTCGACAATGCGTTTTCCAACCAGCCAATATCCTTCTACCATAGCCGTGTTTACAGCAGTGTATGCTTTTTGACGTGCTTGGTCAAGAATTTGCTTTACTTCGACAATAAAGCCCTCATTTTTAGATAATAATTTCATAACCTAATTCTTTGAAAACGGTTAGTAAATCAGCTTTTGATTTTGTTTCAGCTTGTAATAGTTCGCTAAATTCGGTTTGCAAATCCCTCATTTTATCATCAAAATCAATATTTTCATCGCGGTTTACAAACTCAATGTATTTGCTCGGTACAAGAGAATAATCCTTTGCTTTGACATCTTCTACCGATGCTGAATAGCAAAATTCAGGAACATCGGCATATTTTGTTTCATTATCT
>JAYTNQ010000102.1:0-1801 GCA_043748255.1 Bacteroidota bacterium | reverse complement strand
ATGTGGAATGTCCTTGGGGTTGTGTGAGCTCTTTTACATGGATGATTATTGGCACGTGCTCTTTGCGGGCAATTTTGGCTGCTTTTTGATACATTTCGATCAAATTGGGATAGTCCCAGCCATTCACAGTCATAATTTCGAAGCCCGAATTTTGATCATCTCGTTGAAATCCTTTCAGGATTTCCGAAATATTTTCTTTGGTAGTTTGATGTTTTGCGTGCACCGAAATGCCATATTCATCGTCCCAAACGCTCACTATCATAGGCACTTGCAAAACTCCTGCGGCATTGATGGTTTCAAAAAAAACTCCTTCGGATGTTGATGCGTTTCCAATTGTTCCCCATGCAATTTCGTTTCCATTTACAGAAAAAAGTTCATTATCCTTGATGTTTGAAATACTTCTATAAATTTTTGAGGCTTGTGCCAGCCCCAATAGCCTTGGCATTTGTCCGGCGGTAGGCGAAATATCTGCACTCGAATTTTTTTGTTTGGTAAGGTTTTTCCAATCACCGTTTTTGTCAACAGAATGGGTTACAAAATGACCGCCCATTTGTCTTCCTGCGCTCATTGGATCGTGTTCTATGGAGGTATGTCCGTATAATCCTGCAAAAAACTGCAGTGGCGTTAGCTCGCCAATTGCCATCATAAAAGTTTGGTCGCGATAATATCCCGATCTAAAATCGCCATTTTTGAAGGCTTTTGCCATGGCCAATTGCGGTACTTCTTTTCCGTCGCCAAAAATGCCAAATTTGGCTTTTCCTGTTAGCACTTCTTTGCGCCCCAAAAGGCTACATTCTCTGCTAATTAGGGCTATTTTATAATCTGAAATTACTTCTGCTTTGAAGTCGTCAAATGATATTTCGGCTTGGCTTTCGGTTTGCGTCATAACGATTTTTTTTTTTGATAAAACAAATTTACAAAAAAAAGCTTTAATTTCAAAATGGAATTTACAAATCGGAAATCCGTTGCCGTTTGGCCTCAAAAATCAAAATTGCCGCAGCAACCGAAACATTCATGGAGTCGATTTCGCCTTCCATAGGAATAATGACATTTTGGGTGGCTGCATCACGCCATTCTTGAGACAATCCGTTATCTTCTGTACCCACAACGATTGCTGCAGATTGGGTATAATTAATTGAATAATAGGGTTTTGCATCTTGTAGCGTGGCACAAAAAATGGCAATATTATTTTGTTTCAAAAAGGCAATAATTGCGGTTGTTGTGGCTGTTGCAATTTGATTGGTAAACAATCCTCCCACACTTGAGCGCACAATATTTGGACTATATAAATCGCCTTTTGGATTGGCGATAATTACGGCATCGAGGTTTGCGGCATCGGCCGTGCGCAGTATTGCTCCAATGTTGCCTGGTTTTTCGGGTGCTTCGGCAATCAAAATCAAAGGATTTTTTGGTAATTGCAACTGCTGCAATTCGGTAGTTTTGGTGTTTGCAATTCCAATCACGCCTTCGGTGGTGTCTCGATAAGCTAATTTTTGATAAATTTCATGATTGATTTCAATCAATTCTGCATCTTTTGAAAGATTTTTCGCTTGATTTTCAGTGCACAATTCTCGACAAAATAAAATGGTATTAACATCAAAACCGCCTTTGATTGCTAATGAAATCTCACGTTGTCCTTCGATCAAAAACTGACCAGACTGTTTGCGTGCTTTTGATTTTTCTTGCAACAAAACAAGCGATTTTATAAACGGATTTTGTAAAGAAGTGAGCTGTTTCAATGTTTATTTTTTTGCAAATATAAGTGATTTTAAAGCAACTATTTTTTTATTTCAAGCTACAA
>JAYTNQ010000101.1:0-4971 GCA_043748255.1 Bacteroidota bacterium | reverse complement strand
TGATATAAGCCACAAAAACGGCTTCGGTTTGTTTTTCTCCTGTCAATTTGTAGCTAAATTGACTCAACTGATCCTCGAGGGCTGTTTTAAAACCTTTGATTTCACTGATAGCTGATTTTTTAAAATTGGTTTCAAAAAAAGGAGCAGTCAAGCGGTTATACCAACTGTGTTTTGGCTCCGTAATACCTACGCATACCGCTGTTGTTGAGTCATTTAAAACTTCAAATTCCCAACTATATTCCAATATTGTGGTGCCTTTGGAGTGTTTTTGTTTAATAAAATTAAAATTGTTTTTTTCAAGAATTTCAACTGTTGCGCCATGCGATTTTATTTGTTCTTTTTGCCAATCTTCTACGCCTTGAAAAAGGGTAATTGTAGCTGTTTTGGCTTTAAAATTGATACAATAATCATTTTTTTTGAAAGCCAAATACCACACTAAAAAAGCAGAAAATAAAATCGAAAAAGCTACCAAATATTTTTTTTGCATTGTTATTAAAATTATAATTATTGAATCATTTTTAATTTTTGTACCACATAATCACCAACTTTTTTGCCTTGAATAGCACCTACTTCGATAGCGGGTTTGTAGTGAATACCGCCATAAAAACGGCTCATTGCGGCTTCTTTTGCGGCTTGATCAAAGGAGGTAAAACTTCGAATTGGTAATCCAAATTGCAGTTCAGTATCGTCTGAGAAAGCAAAATTATCGCCAAAAATATGGGTCAAAATCGTTGCCGAACAAGTTGAAACCACTGAATGTCCGCTTGTATATTCTGGAAAAGGAGGTGTTTGCAGTAGTGGTTTCCAATTTTCGTCTATGTTTTGATTAATCACTGTTTCTGGCCGCACTACATTGCTTCTAAATTTTTCGTCCCAGCAGCTAATAAAACCTTCAAATATTCCGATGGAAGTTTGGGTATAGGCATAAACTGTTTTTTCAAAATCTGCATTCGATTTTTTGCAGGCTATTTTTACAATCCCAATCCAATGTGCTCCGGGAGTGATTTTCTTTTTGGCAAACGTCATGTGTCCTTGATTTACAGTTACATACGGGTTGCAATCCCAAAACTGGGCCATTTGAATTTCTGGCGATGCATCTCCTTTTTTTATAATCTCTTTGCTTATATCATACACTTCTTTGACTTGTTTGAAAAAAAGTGCGTTTTTGTCTAAAGAAAATGGTGTTGGCGGCACTGGTTTAAATTGTGCTGCTGAGTCTAAAACCAAGGTTCTAATTTCGCGCCAATGTGGCTCAACGGCATCCATATATGCTGGTGGTGTAGGCTGCCATCTGCCGGCAACCCCTGCCAAAACTGTATATTTTGGCAAAGTTCGGGTTTGTTTATAATGGTCTTTTCCCATCCATTTTTTGATACGGTCGGCCACTTTCAATCCGTAGGTTTTTGAAATTTCAAATTCAGCAGGATTGGTTTCACGCCATTTTTTGTAAAGACTATCTCTAAATTTTTCTACCAAATTTTCCGAAAAAACGAGTTGTTTGCTCACTTCTATATGGGCGATTAAGGCTGCAAGTCGTTGATTGACCCCTGATTTTGGATCTAATTTCGGGATAGAATCCAAGCCATGCAATTGATTTTGTAGGCTTTTATAGGATTTGCTGTTTTGGGCGATCACCTCAAAAGCTGCAATATTTGGATATACAAAAATGCGACTTGCCACAGGCGGGGCAAAAATGTCGTGAATCATAATTTGTGTAACATTGTCAACTGCGGCTTCATATTCTGCAGGACTAACTTCTATTTTTTTGTCTTTTTGGCAGGAGCCAAAAATAAAAATTAAAGTGATTAATAACGTGATTTTAAATTTCATGATTTGACTTTTGCGTGTTAATTGTTCTTGATTTCATAGACTTCTACTTTTTTGTTGTTGATTGATACCAACATATATTTTTTGTGCTCAAAATTGATAATATCCAAATGACGCACAACTTTTTGGGTCAAATCTATTCCAATTTCGTGACCTAGATAAATGGTTTTTTGGTTTTTGATTAATGCGCCAGAAAACCCATCAAAACGGCTATGGTATGGCGTCACCCCAAAGTAGTTGCCTCCCGCAAAAACTTCTTCATTGGCATCAGCATCAAAATTTGATTTTAGAAAACAGTTGATTGGAGCGACCTGCATTTTGCTTTCAAAAGGGACAAAAACAAATTTGCCTTTTTCATTTTTCAAATAACCCGATTTCAAATTATGCACTTCGTACAATTTCGCTTTTTCGAGCATTTTGGGGTCAAAAATATCGGTAACTGTCTTTCCTGCAAATGATTTGTAGGTTGTAAATTTCTTTTTGAGCAAGCCGCTAAACTCTTCTGCCAGCTCGTCTAAACCTGCTGTGGTATAATATTTTTGATTTTTTTCGATCGTAACGATGGTTTCAAAAGTATCATTTTTGTCAAAATCGTCATAATACATTTTCATAGGAAATTCAATCGAAGCCTTGAATTTTGAATTCATGCCAAAATTGCCTACCAAATAATCGGTATCGCCATCGTGATCAATATCAAAGGGCTGTATAGATTGCCAAAGTCCGTTTGCTTTTTCTGGAAAAACAGTGTCTGTAATGTTGACAAACTGCCCTTTTTTGTTGGCAAAAAATGTTGGTTTCATCCACTCGCCTACGACAATCAAATCTGATAATCCGTCGTGATCAAAGTCGTCAAAAACGGCATCAGTCACCATTCCAATATTGTCAAAAATTTGGTTTTGCACGATGCTAAAAATGCCGTTTTTGTTGTTCAACAAATAGCAATTGGTATCGCTTCCGAAACGATTGTAGCTAGAATTTGTGCCAATAAATACGTCTAAATCTCCGTCTTTGTCATAATCAAAAGCTTTTATTACGGAGGCATTTTTGGTCAAATTTGGTAAAACTGCTGCTTCAAAAATACTATTTTTACCAAAATACAACCTGCTTTGCAAATTTTGTGCGTTTTCGCCATTGCCCGTTGCTACAAACAAATCGTTTGTTTGATCCCGATTAAAATCGGCAATAATGGCGGCTGCATCCTCAAAAACAGAATCTTTTTCGATTAGTTTATCGTGTTTTTTGACAAATCCATTGCTGTTTTGAATATAGATAGCTCCCATTTTGCCTTTGGCATTCCCAAAGAAAATATCTTCTTTGCCATCTCCATTCAAATCGCCAACGGCTGTTGCATGTCCGCGATCGGAGCGTTGATATGGTATCAATTTTTGGGCGGTAAAATCTACAAAATCATTTTCGGTATGCACAAAGTCTATACCAAGATTGTTTTCAATTTTTGAAAAAATTGGTTTTGAATTTGGGTGTAATGTTTTGTAATCAAAGGGTTTGCGGTTTAAACCTGCATTGACCAAAATGGTTTGATTTGTTTTGATATTTTTTAAAACTTCAAATGTTTTGTCGGGCCAAATTACCAAAAGTGAATCAACAATTGCTTTTTTGGCAAAGCCAAAATGGATAATTGGCTCAGATGAAGACTGAAATCCGCGGGTGGTTTGCAATTCTTTGCATTGTTTTTTTCCGTTTGAAAAAGCCATAACTTTGGTGCCAATTCCAAAAGTGTTTTTGCCTTGAAACTGTAATTTTATTTTCAAATAATTTGCTTTTTGGTTGGTTTGATTGATATATACCGAAGCTTCGCTGTTGAGATTATTGGTGATTATGTCAAGATCGCCGTCATTATCAAGGTCTGCATAGCCGCTTCCATTTGAAATAATTGAATCATTTTCGATCCAATCTGCAGATTTGTTTTTGAAATGCAAATTTTGATTTCCCTGAAAAATATAGTTGGTCACATTGCCTGTTGGCATTTTTTTCAAGGCTTCTTTATCGAGCAATTTGGTTGTCGAAATTTTGCTTTTAATTTGATCATTTGAATAATATTTTACATAATCAAGGTCATTAGGACGCTTTGGAATGCCATTTGCCACAAATATATCTTGCTCGCCATCTTGGTCATAATCTGCAAAAAGTGCGCTCCAACTCCAGTCTGTTGCCGCAACACCGCTTAATAGTGCTGTTTCAGTAAAATGTTGCCCTGCTTGATTGATTTGCAACATATTGCGGGTATATTGGTTGTGATAACCCAATTTTTCCGTACGAAGTTTGAGCATTTGTGCATTATCATCGCCCAAAGATGACTTTAAAACTTTTTCACTTTCAGGTAGCATGTCAAGGGTCATCAGGTCTGGAAACCCATCATGATTTAGATCCGATACATCGATTCCCATAGAAAATCGACTTGTGTGTCCAAAATATTTTTTTAAACTTTCTGTAAAAGTACCATCACCATTATTGAGATAGTAGTAATCATCTTCGTGAAAATCGTTTGTTACATAAATATCTGGGTTGCCATCAAGATTGAAATCCGAAATCGCTATGCCAAGTCCATACCCATTTACCCCGCCAAAAATACCAGCTTTTTCGCTTACATCAACAAATTTATTATTGTCGTTTCTAAATAGTTTGTCGCCACATTCATAGCTTCTTTTATTTCTAATATCGGCGTTTCCGTAGGACAATTCTGAATGAACGGCATGATTGAGCAAATACATATCCAAATCGCCATCATTATCATAATCAAAAAAGGCACAAGACGAGCTGTAATTGTCAAGATCAAGCCCATATTGTGCAGCGCTTTCTGTAAAAGTGTTGTTTTTGTTGTTTATAAAAAGCTCATTGTGCCCTTCAAATCCGTTGATCCCGACCACAGCACATACATAAATATCCAAAAATCCATCGCCATTGATATCCGCCATTATGGTACCAGAATTCCAATCGCTTTGACTTTCAACGCCAGCTTTTGTGGTTATATCTTCAAATTTATTGTTCCCTTTGTTGAGATATAATTTGTTTTTGCTTTGATTTGCTGTAAAATAAATATCTACCAAACCGTCGTTGTTGATGTCGCCAAGCGAAACCCCACCGCCGTTATAATAGTATAAATAATCCAAAATAGAAATGTTTTTG
>JAYTNQ010000100.1:0-4973 GCA_043748255.1 Bacteroidota bacterium | reverse complement strand
TCCAATTTTCGTTCACTTTGACCAGCTCTTTTCCCATCAATCCGCCTGCAGTATCTTCGGCATAGCGCAACAAATCTACAATGTCTTTGGCGTGCTCTACATCAAGTAGTTCAGAGATTACTTCTTCTTTTCGAGATTTTGAAAGTTCGGCAATAATATCGGCAGCGTCATCTGTATTAAGTTCATCAAGTTCTTCAGCAATTTCTTTTGGCGAAAGCCTTTTTAGAATATTTTCGCGAAGGTCGTCCTCAAGTTCCAATAGTATTTCGGATGTTTTTTCGCTGTCAAGTAACCTAAAAATATAGGTGGCCTCGTCCAGATCGAGCTCGTCCAAAATTTCGGCAATATCAGCATGGTGCATATCATTAAGTACCAACTCTAATTGACTATCGTTTTGATTTTCAATAAGTTGTTCTAGTTCTTTAATTAATGCTTTGCTGATTTTAAATTCCATCGGCTGCTATTTTTTGAGTTATGTAAATAAATTGTGCTACATCAAGTTGCTCTGGTCTGAGGTCAAAGATACTATCTTCTTTTAAATTATCCGATAAATTTAGTGACTTTAAACTATTTCGAAGGGTTTTTCGTCTTTGCTGAAAGGCGGTTTTGACGACTGTAAAAAATAATTTTTCGTTACAATCTATACTATAATTGGTTTTGCGGCGCAATCTTAACACGCCCGATTTTACTTTTGGTGGCGGAATAAAAACGGTTTCGTCAACCGTAAAAAGGTATTCGGCGTCATAAAAAGCTTGTACTAATACAGATAGTATTCCATAGACTTTGCTTCCTTTTTTTTCGCAAATGCGTTGTGCAACTTCTTTTTGAAACATACCTGCAAATTCGGGTATTTGATGTCGGTATTCCAGGGTTTTAAAAACTATTTGTGTAGAGATATTGTATGGAAAATTGCCTATTATTCCAAATTGTTGGTTCAAAAAAATCTCGTTCAAATTGAATTTCAGAAAATCTTTGGCTATTATTTTATCTTTTAGTTTTGGAAAATTTTCGTCAAGATAGGCGACAGACTCTGTATCTATTTCGATTACAAAGGTATTGATGTCTTTTTGCAGCAAGTATTTGGTAAGTACTCCCATTCCAGGTCCAATTTCAAGCAATTGAGAATAACCTTCGAGGTTTAAAGTGTTTGCGATATCAAATGCAACGTTTTCATCTTTCAAAAAGTGTTGTCCGAGATGCTTTTTGGCTTTTACTTTTTCTGTCATTTTGAAAGGTTTTGTCTGTTTTGAACAGTTTATTTTGTAGCTGCAAAGGTCGTTTTTTTGATTGAATTTTTTTGTTTTATTTTAAAGCAAAATAGGTGCCCGTTTTATACCAATTGTTTCAACGCAATTTCAAAGGCTGTAGCACTAATATTGGTTTTGGAAGCACTAATATCGTGCGCACTTTGAATGGCTTTTTTGATAATTTGTGAGGTGTCTTCAAAAATAGATTCATCGGTCATGAGGACTTTTTTTTCCATAAAATAAGCAAAAACACGTGCCATTCCACAATTAGAAATAAAATCTGGTATCAAACTTATCTGGCTGTCAACCTGCTCCATAATAGGGCCAAAAAAGATGGCTGTATCTGCAAAAGGTACGTTTGCACCACACGAAATCACTTCGAGCCCGGCCTGTATCAATTGTTCTATTTGGGGTTGTGTCACCAATCTTGATGCGGCACAGGGTGCAAATATTTGTGCGCCGATAGACCATATTTGTTGGTTGATTTGCTCAAACGAAAGCATATTTGGGGCTACCAATTTGTTGCCGTTTTTGTTTAAGAAAAAAGTTTTAATATCTTCAAACAAAAAACCATCCGGGTTCAAAACACCCCCATCTCGATCAATGATACCCACAATTTTTATGCCCATTTCAGACAAATAAAATGCCGCCGCCGCACCTACGTTCCCAAAACCCTGAACAATTGCTTTTTTTCCAACAAGATCGCCGCCATAAATGGCATAATAATGGCGCACGGCTTGGGCAACGCCATAGCCTGTAATCATATCTGCGATCGTATATTTTTGGGTTACGTCTGGCGAAAATTTTGGGTTTTCTATCACTTTTACTACGCCTTGCCTAAGTTGTCCAATTCTGTTAATTTTGTCGGCATCTGTCGGCTTAAAGTGACCATTAAAAACGCCTTCTTGTGGGTGCCAAACACCACATTCTTCGGTCATTGGAATCACTTCATGAATTTCGTCAACATTAAGGTCGCCACCGGTGCCATAATAGCTTTTGAGTAAAGGCGAAACGGCTTTGTACCAACGTTGCAAAACCCCTTTTTTACGTGGATCTGTGGGGTCAAAATTGATTCCCGATTTTGCACCACCAATCGCTGGTCCAGAAACCGTAAATTTGACTTCCATGGTCTTGGCCAAAGACAGCACTTCGTTAATATCTAATCCCTTACGCATTCGAGTTCCACCTCCTGCAGCACCGCCACGCAAGGAGTTTATCACCGTCCAGCCTTCGGCATCGGTTTCGGTATCTTTCCAATTGAAGATAATTTCGGGGGTTTTGTTTTCAAATTTTGAGAGTAGGGTTTTCATATAAGTGATATTTTTGCAAATATAAAAATTAGAGTTGATTTGATGCTTTTTTTTAAACAATAACTCACTTTTGATAGAATTTTTTGTGATTTTATTAAAAAATTTAAAAATTTGACTACTCGCATTGGTTTTTTAGTTTATTTTTGTGTTCTAATTTTGTATTAAAAATAATATTATGATAGTAAGAATCCCACGATTGATATTGATTTGTAGTTTTTTGATGATAATGAATGGCGTTTTGGCGCAGGATATTTTGGTCAATTCGCTCAAGGTAAATGCGAGTGAAAAAAGCAAAGAGAGTTTTGTATTTACAGATGTAATTAATTTGGCTAGCACTTCTGTAAAAAATCAAGGGTCGTCTGGCACTTGTTGGAGCTATTCTGCCAATTCGTTTTTGGAGTCTGAGATGATCCGTTTGGGCAAAGAACCTGTGGAGTTGTCACAAATTTTTTCGGCTAGAAATGCTTATGTCGAAAAGGGCAAAAATTATGTTCGGATGCACGGAAGTTTAACCCTTGGTGATGGTGGTGCGTTGCATGATGTCACGGATATGTTCAAAAAATATGGTGCTGTTCCACAATCTGTATATACGGGTTTAAATTATGGTACTTCTAAAAATAAATTTTCAGAAATGGCGGCTTTGACCGAAGCACTGCTAGCTGCGGTGGTCAAAAACCCGAATGGCGAGCTGACACCAAATTGGGAAAAGGCTTATGCTGCGGTTATAGATTCGTATTTGGGTGTGGTGCCAGAATCGTTTGAGTTTAAAGGAAAAAGTTATACGCCACAGACTTTTGCCAAAGATGTTGTGGGTTTGAACGCAGATGATTATATCGAAATGTCTTCTTTTATGGATCATCCGTATTATGAAAAAACGGTTTTGATGGTGCCAGACAATTGGTCTTTTGGTCAGGTTTATAATGTAAAAATGAATGATATTACTTCGATTATAGATTATTCTTTACAAAATGGTTTTACCGTTGCATGGGCAACAGATGTGAGCGAAAAAACCTTTAGTTGGAAAAATGGGGTTGCGTATGTAGCTACCAAAAAGTTTGAGGATATGTCTGCCGATGAAAAAGACAATCTTTTTAATGGTCCAAAACCAGAATTAGAGATCACACCCGAGTTGCGCCAGGCTAATTTTGATAATTATCAAACTACAGATGATCACGGGATGCACATTGTTGGTATTGCTAAAGATCAAAATGGGAAATCATATTATGTGGTCAAAAATTCGTGGGGGGCAACAAATGATTATAAAGGATTTTTGTATGTAACCAAGAATTTTGTGCAATTAAAAACCACTGCTTTTATGGTTAATAAGGCTGGAATTCCGGTTGAATTGCGCAAAAAAATGAGCTTGGAATAGGTTTGTTGATATAAATTGATTGGTAAGGATATTGTCTTAATGTAATTGTTTTTTTGCGTGAGGTTGCAGGCGGAGCTCTTTTTGGGCTGGCGTTTTTCAGCCAGGCCAAAAAAGCGGGAGCTGGAGACCGACCCAAAGGGGCACGCCCAAATAAAAAGGGTGTTTGTTGGCTTTCATTTGTAAATAAAAGCTTCAGTAAATAATGCTGTTTTAATTTTTTTATGGTTTGACAAAAAACAATCAGGTGTTTTTTGTCAAACCATTTTATATATTGCAGATGGAAATATAATTTATAGGTCTTTTCGGCCAAATCTGGCAAACATTTTGTTGTAGCTGTTGAAAGTTTGTGTGTTTGCTTTGTAAAATTGGTTGTCGTTGTTGCCTTCCATAATTTCTAATAGGCCACGGTATCGCTCGAGATCTGTAATGATTTCGATATAAATGTCGTTTTGTTGGCTGGCTTTTAGGGTGTTATAGTATCGCAAATTTTGTTGGTATTTTTCGATAAGTTTTGTGAGCAACTCTCGTGCTTTTTGGCGCTGATTGATGCTATAATAGCCGCTTGCAAAGGGTTCTACAAGGGTGTAATAGCCATAGAAATCGAGGGGCATTTTGGTCATGGCCAGGTTGATCATGTTTTGGGCTTTGTCTAATTTGCCTTCGTTGACGAGTTGTTCTACTAATCTTGCAATGTTGGTTCTATAGGAGATGCTTTCGCGTCTTGTTTCGGGATCGTGGTATATTTGGTGGCTTTGTCCGTTGCCCCAATCCCATTTGTTGATGATATTGTACATTTTGTCTGAATCGATTTGCCCCATATCTAATGGGCTTCCGTCTTTTGGGATTGGGTTTTTTAGGGGTACTAATTTGTACACCATTCCGTCTAATTGGAGGTAATCTTTCATCCAAAGATAGTCGTCGTCGCCAAAGCTGCCTGGGCTGAAGTAGATGGGGCGTTTCCAGTTGTTGTTGGCAATGATGTCGAGCATCATAAGCCTGTTTTTGTAGAGTGCTTGTCCTTTTATTTCGACGTCTATATAGGGT
>JAYTNQ010000099.1:0-1809 GCA_043748255.1 Bacteroidota bacterium | reverse complement strand
ACAAAAAAAGCGTTAGCAAATTTAAAATAATCAAATAACTGCTGTTATTCAAAATTTTGCTTGATCAGTTTTCCGGATTCGGTTTCGATAAATTTTTGTAAAAAAACAATCTCTTTTGGGGTTTCATATTGATCTAAAACTTCAAAAATGGAAGGGTTTATTTCAAAAAAATCACCCTCGATAACCATTATTAATTTTTGACCCAAAACCAAATCGTTTTTTTTTGTAAAATAAAACCTGGGTTCAACAAGCAATTGAAGTTTTTTTGCGATTATTTCCGGAAAAAGCTTTATCCCACCGCTATTTACAACATCATCTAAACGCCCTAAAAGTTCAAATTGCGAATCATTTTTTAGACAAACTACGTCATTGGAGACCAAAGGATTGGGCAAAATGTGTGGTGCGTCAATAACCAAACATTGATTGGAATCAACCGAAATTGAAATATTGGGCAAAATAGAAAAATGAGTTTCTCCGATTTTTTTAACGGCTATATGCGAAACGGTTTCGGTCATGCCATAGGTTTCAAAACAACGAGTTGGCAGTTGCAATAAAGCCGTTTGAAGGTTCAAATTGGTTGCTGCGCCGCCAATAATAAGCGTTTTTATTTGGTGCAAATCCAAAAGCGAATTTTGCGCCTGAAGCGGTACCATGGCGCAAAAATCAAAACGCAAAACATTGTTTTGCAACGGATTAGCTTTTGGCTCAACCCAATAAATATCGAGTCCGAGCACCATAGCGCGAACTAGCATCATTTTTCCGGCTACAAACTGGGACGGCAAACAAAGCAAAATTCGTTGTTTGGGTAGCAAATCAAAAAACTGTCCGGTTGCATTAGCAGAGTTGATCATGGCTTGTTTTTTCACCAAAATCGTTTTTGGATTTCCTGTGCTGCCAGAGGTTTTGAGACTTATAGTCGGCTTGCTATCAAACCAATCCAACAGAAATTGCCCAATAGGTTTTTCAAATTCTTGTCCGTTGCCTATCAAATCATAGGCAAGTTTGATCAAATCAAGGTGATTTAAAGACTTTCCTTCGTGCCGAAAATCTGGGTGTAGATTTATCAAACTACTAGGATTCATAGGTATGTGCTGTTTTGTTTTCTATTTTTCCGGTCAATTTTTGTTGCCAATTACTCCATTTATATTTTTTGCTTAGTACCAAAAGCAGGATTGGAAAAACAACAACAATAGGCAAAAAAACGCTGTAAGAAACCGTTGGCTCCACAATTTCTTTTAGGATAGAATGGGTTTGAAAAACAGACCATTTTGAGGTTACAAGAAGTGCACCAATCAAATTATTGGCGGCGTGAAAGCCCATTGAAAGTTCGAGACCGTCATCCATCAGGGTCATTATTCCCATCAAGAAACCAGATCCAATATAATAAATCAAAATGACATAACCCATTTTTGAAACTTCAGGATTTGTGAGGTGCATAGAACCAAAAATCACAGAGGTCATCAACAGTGGAAACCAACTGTTTTTGCTCAAAACGGCAAAACCTTGCATCAAATACCCACGAAAAACGATCTCTTCGACGGTGGTTTGGACAGGAATAAGCAATACGCTAATGAGCAACAAAATTAAAAAAGGATAGCAGTTGAAATTCAATTCATAATCATTTGGATTTACAAAATAATCAATTGCGGTGGTAGCAATAATAAAAATTGCCCATATTGAAAAGGAAAAAAACAGCCGTTTCCAATCGAATTTTTGTCGTGCCGTGACCACTTCGAGCAAAGTTTGTTGGTGAAAATGCTTGACAACCAACAAAATGCCTCCGAGGGCAAAAACAAAGGAAACTAGCAT
>JAYTNQ010000098.1:0-1811 GCA_043748255.1 Bacteroidota bacterium | reverse complement strand
ATAGTTTATTTGTGATACATCGGGACATAAAACCTGATAATTTTATGTTTGATGGTAATGGAGAATTATTTCTTTTAGATTTTGGTTTATCTACATTTGTTGAGGAAAATAAGAGTGATGAACCGCATTTTACTGGAAATGCTATTTATGCGAGTCCCAATATACACAATTTGAAAGCCGCAAAAGTTATAGATGATGTAATATCAGTGTCATATGTTTATTTGTACTTATGTTATGGCGGTAAGTTGCCGTGGTCTCATATTGATGATACAACAATTATCAATTCATCGAAATTAGAAAAAATAATAATAGCAAAAAAGATTGAAAATATTGAGAATGATATTGTTGACGTGAAATATATTCATTTTTTGAATAAGTTATACTGTGATATATTGTGCTATAACTTATAGTTTATCATATGTTAGGAATGTATCTATAATTTCTGTTGGATATTTCATCTCTTTCAATACATGGATTGCCCCATTTATGTATGATATTCCATTTTTAACTTTGTATGTATATTCTAATTTATCTGGTGTTTCTATAACGTCCATTTTTAAATTTTTGATGATGGATTTATTGTCGTTCTTACATTTAAGTTTACTTATTTTCTTACAGACATTTGTATCGTGTGTAGTCAATATAAAATTAACATTCTTACGATTACATAAATAAACTAATAAACTGTAAGATGCTTTTGACGATGATTCAGTATTTGTACCTGTATACAATTCATCAAAAATACAGAAATGTCGTGAATTAGAAGAACCATTATCAATTGTGTCAAGAATATTTTTACATCGTCGTGATTCGGCTTGGAATAAACTGTCTCTCTCGGATGTGTCTGGAATATTAAGATAGGAATGAATGTGTGTAAATGGATTTAGAGTGCATTGTTTGTAAAACCCACAACCGAATTGCTGTGATAAAATTATATTAATTGCGGTCGATTTAATGTATGTTGTCTTACCCGATGCGTTTGGTCCTGTAATTATGATGTCTTTCTTCAGGTTAATATCATTTGTAACACATTGTTTATTAATATCGATACCAGTTGTAGGAGAGGTTGCGAATCCGCAGTGTGGTGGATATATCTGTTCTTTTGCCATAAATGATTCAGCACAGTTTGTATCGAATGTAGCATTTGTCATTTTCTTATCGAATATGAAATTATCGATGCAAGACAAATTATTAATATAACCCTCAAAACCAACGAAAAATTTCAAACTTTCATCGTAGATTTGATTATTCTTTAATTCGTAGTAACAACTCAACATATACCCAAAATCATTGACTTTATTCATATTTAATTTAAACGGTGTCACATTATTCAATTTTTGATAAAAATGTTCGATATTAATTAAATGAGTTTTAATGCTTTCATTAAAAGATTTATACGAGTTATAATTATTTAAATTAACAAATAATTTCATCTTGTTTATCGTTTCCCCCAGATAGGTTCTAAAGTCAATTAGATTTTTGTTTACCGATTGGATATTATTATAAAATTTATTACAAGTAGAAACATTTTGATACAACTGCATGACATATAAACCAAAATACAAGATTATGTAGAGTATTTTATCAACCCCCATTTCATTTGTATTGAGCTGCCCTTTAAAAAAATGATTGACAGCTAAATCCTTAAGAACTCGTAGATATTCATTAAACATCAGTCGTATCCCTTTCATTTGTAAAATAAAGAATGGTAATATCAAAATTATCAATGGAATGACTAACGAAATTACGGGTGATAAAATATTAATAGACGACATAATTTGTAGAAAAAGAGGCGATTCATTAAAATGAAC
>JAYTNQ010000097.1:0-12766 GCA_043748255.1 Bacteroidota bacterium | reverse complement strand
TTTATAATCACAAATATATTATTTTTGTTTTAATTATTTGATTATTTTTCAATTTTTTTGTTTGGATTTTGTCTTATGGGTTTTGGATGAAATTCCTGCTGCCCGACAAATAAAAAAAGTTAACAATTAACCCAAAACAAATAACGTCTTGAAAACACAAAAAGTCACAATTCGCCCCGATGTAGCGGCATCCTTTTTTTGGTTTTTGAAAAAAACCAAAAAAAGATATAGCGTGCAGCGGGACGGGTGGTGTGATAGACGGGTGGTGTGCGCCAAAAAAAATAAAAAATCGTCAAAGAAATAATATTTCGATGACGGATTTTTATGGTTTTAAACGCTTTTTTTGAGAGATTTTTTAAGAAAACATGTCTTTAACTTTTTCAAAAAATGATTTGTCTGTTTTTTCGGGTCTTGGCAAAAAGTTGTCGTCATCGAGTGATTTTTCAAAAAATATTTTTTGGTCTTTTGACAAGGTTTTGGGTGTCCAAACGTTTACGTGCACCAGCAAATCGCCATTTCCGTAGCTGTTGATGCTTGGTATTCCTTTGCCTTTGAGGCGGAGAATTTTGCCTGATTGGATGCCTTCGTCTAGTTTGATGCGTACTTTTCCGTTGATGGCATCGATATCTTTTGAAACGCCCAAAACGGCTTCGGCAAAACTGATGTAGAGATCAAAATGGAGGTTTTCGCCTTCGCGTTTTAAAAATTCGTGTTCAATTTCTTCGATGGCCACGATCAAATCGCCTGGAATGCTGTTGCCTGGTGCGTCGTTTCCTTTGTTTGATACTTTGAGTTGCATGCCATCGACTACGCCAGCAGGTATTTTTATGGATACTGTTTCGTCTTCGAGCACCATGCCTTGTGGGTCTGCGTGTGCGGGTTTTTTGTCTAATGTTTGGCCTGATCCGCCGCATGATGGGCAGGTTGATGCGGATTGCATTCGTCCTAAAATGGTATTGGTGACGCGCATTACTTGTCCTTGTCCGTTGCAGGTGTTGCAGGTTTTGTAGGAAACGCCTTGGGCTTGGATTTTTCGTTTTACTTTTACTTTTTTCTCGACTCCGTTTGCAATTTCTTCGAGGGTGAGTTTGACTTTGATTCGCAAATTGGAACCTTTCATGCGTCTTTGTCCGCCGCCTTGGTTTCCAAAACCGCCAAAACCACCGCCAAAAATATCTCCAAATTGGCTAAAAATATCTTCCATATTCATGCCGCCTCCGCTATAACCGCTGTTTCCTCCGTTTTCAAAAGCTTGATGCCCATATTGGTCATACTTTGCTTTTTTTTGTGGATCGCTCAGCACTTCATAAGCCTCGGCTGCTTTTTTGAAATTTTCTTCGGCTGCTTTGTTATCGGGGTTTTTGTCTGGATGAAACTCGATAGCTTTTTTGCGATATGCTTTTTTTATTTCGGTTGCATCTGCGTTTTTGGTGATGCCTAATATTTCATAAAAATCTTTTTTCATGGCTGTTTTTTTTAATTGCCTATTACTACTTTTGGATAGCGAATAATTTTGTCGCCCAATTTGTATCCTTTTTCCAAAACATCAACAATCTTGCCTTTCAAACTATCGTTTGGGGCAGGAATTTGGGTTATTGCTTCGGCAAAATCTGCATTAAAAGCATCGCCGGCACGAACCGAAACTTCTTCTAATCCTTTGGAAATCAATGTGCTTTTGAGTTTATCATGTATTAATTCGACACCTTTTGTAAGTAGCTCATCTTCAGATTTTTTGATTTCTATCATCCCACGATCAAAATCATCAAGCACAGGCAAAAGTGCTTGAATAACTTCCTGGTTTGCAGTTTTAAATAAGTCTATTCGTTCTTTGAGGGTTCGTTTTTTGTAGTTTTCAAATTCTGCAAAAAGGCGCAAAAACTTGTCTTTTTCTGCTGCTAAATCTTTTGCAAGTTGCTCTTCGATACTCAATTCTTCTACCAATAATTGTTCGCCGTTTGCATTTGTTTCGATAATGGCATCGTCTAATTCTTTGTCTATTTCCGTGTTTTCGGTAGTCATTTTGTTATTTTTTTTAAATATATTTTTAAACGTCAATTTCATTAAAGATTATTTACAAAAGTGTTGCCAATTGTCAAAAAATGTCAAATTGTCAGACAAATTGAAATTTTGTCATCAAATATAAGGGTTCGGAAAATAAGATGTAAGTTTAGTGGCAAAAAAGGGTATATTGAATTTGAAGTAATGTTTTGTAAGCAAATATATATTATGTTGAATTTAAAGGTTTTATAAATTTCTATTTCATTTCAAATACAATTTGATATTATTTCTAATATTTTCATGCTAGTTGTGCCATCTCCGTATGGATTTGTAATTTTAGAAATTTTGTTATAATATGTTACATCATTTATCAATCTGGAAGTTTCTGAAACTATTTTATTTTCGTTTGAACCAACCAAAATAGCTGCGCCTGCAGTAACCCCTTCGGGCCGTTCTGTAACATCTCTTAATACTAAAACGGGCTTGCCTATACTGGGGGCTTCTTCTTGAATTCCGCCAGAATCTGTTAATATAATATGGCTTTTGTCCATCATCCAAATTAATTCAGAATATTCTAAAGGAGCAATTAATTTGATGTTATTTCTAATTAATTTTTGATAAGCAATTTTTTGAATATTAGGGTTGAGATGAACTGGATAAATGATTTGAATTTCAGTTTCAAAAATGGAGGACAAATTCAATATAGCATTACAAATTTGCTCAAACGGCACTCCGAAATTTTCTCGCCGATGACAGGTGATCAATACTATTTTTTTTGTAAAATCTATAAAGTGATATTTTGATTTGAGAGCAATGTCTGAAGAGGTTTTTAAATTTTCAAGCCCCATTTTTAATGCGTCAATGACCGTGTTTCCTACTATAAAAACATTTTTTGTAATATTTTCTGAAATTAAATTTTGTTTGGAATTTTCGGTGGGACAAAAATGAAAATCGGCTAATTTTGATGTCAATACACGATTCATTTCTTCAGGAAATGGAGAGTTCATGTCAAAACTTCGAAGTCCAGCTTCAATATGTACGATCTTAATTTTTTGATAAAAAGCTGAAATTGCAGCTGCTAAAACCGTTGTAGTATCTCCTTGAATAAATACAAAATCAAAGTTGTTTTTTAGCAAAATTTCAGTTGTGATTTTTGAAATTAACGCGGCAGTTAAATCTGCAAGTGATTGATTTGCGGTCATAATATTCAAATCATAATCAACTTTTATGTCAAAAAAAAACAAGACTTGATCTAACATTTCACGATGTTGGGCTGTGACGGCAACTGTCACTTCAAACCTGCTATCTGCAGAAAAACATTTAATTAGTGGTGCCATTTTAATTGCTTCTGGACGAGTTCCAAACAAAAACAAAATTTTTTTCATAGACGATTTTAAATTTTCATTATTAAAATCAGTAAAAATACGAATAAATTTCATATTTTATAGCAACATCTTTTCGCTCAAAAATTTAATTTTAAAATTGTTTATACAAATTTCACTTTCTATGTTTGACATTAATTTTTCACTTAAACAATAGTATTTTTAAAATAAATGTAAGTTTAACGGCAAAAACGTGTAGTTTATCTATAAATTAGTATATTTGAAGTTCAAAAAAGATAAAAATTGTTAAAACATCAATGACAAATTCTACAGATATCATTTTAAAGGTCGAAAATATCTCCAAACAATATCGTTTGGGTCAAGTTGGCACTGGCACAATTAGCCACGATTTGAACCGCTGGTGGTATAAAATCAGGGGGCGAGAAAATCCCTATTTGAAAATTGGAGAAGAAAACAACCGTAGTGTCAAAGGAACGAGTGATTATGTATGGGCATTGCAAGACATTAATTTTGAGGTTGAACGTGGGGAAGTTATTGGCATTATTGGAAAAAATGGAGCTGGTAAATCTACATTACTAAAAATTTTATCTCGTGTCACCGCTCCTACAACAGGAAGTATCAAAACACGTGGCAGAATTGCATCATTACTAGAGGTTGGCACTGGTTTTCATAGCGAAATGACGGGACGCGAAAATATTTTTTTGAACGGTGCGATTTTGGGAATGACCAAAAAAGAAATTGCTTCAAAAATCGATGAAATTATCACATTTTCTGGCTGCGAACGCTATATAGACACACCTGTAAAGCGCTATAGTAGTGGCATGACCGTTAGATTAGCTTTTGCTGTTGCTGCTTTTTTGGAGCCAGAAATTTTGGTAGTTGATGAAGTTTTAGCCGTTGGTGATGCCGAATTTCAAAAAAAGGCGATAGGAAAAATGCAAGATATTTCACGTGGGCAAGGGCGAACTGTTGTTTTTGTAAGTCATAATATGGCTGCCGTAAAAAGTCTTTGTACCAAGGGAGTTGTGATGGAAAATGGCAGGGTTGTTTTTGTAGGAGAGATAGCCGAAAGTGTTGATTATTATACTAATATTTGTTCAACCGATATGATGATCGCCCCAATCCATATCGATTTTTTAAAAAAAATAAAGCATTTAGAAGCAACTTTTTTTGTTGATAATAAACAAATTAAATCAGGTGGAAGTGTCTTTGTTGGTCAAAAAATAACTTTTAAAATTAATATTTTTTTAAATGAAGTGATAGAAAATTTATCAATAGCGTTAGATATTTTGGACAAGAATGGGGAACTAATGTCACACCTATCAAATGAAGATGATGATTTTATAAATTTGAATACACCTTCGTCAGTTGAATTTGAGTTTCAAATAGAAACTAGCCCAATTTTATACATTCCAAATTATTATTTTGTAAACATTTGGATTGGAAACGGACACAGTGAAAGTGTCTATCAAGTGAAAAATTTTTTTTCATTTGCAACCGAACAGGGTGATTTTTCAAAACGTACAAAGGCATTTCCGTCATCATCAAAAGTGTATTTGCCCTCAAAATGGACTTTATTAAATCAAAATATATGATAAAAGTTGGGTACCTTATTTCATACGATTATGAAATGATTTTTGATTCTATTGGTCTTATTTACAATGATGTAGATGCTATTTTTTTGGCTATTGATAAAAACTTAAAAACATGGAGTGGGAATGATATTGAAATTAAGCCTTATTTTTTTAAAAAACTAAAAGAATTAGATATTAAAAATAAAATTCATTTTTATTATGATTATTTTTATATTCCTGAATTATCCCCGATGGAATGTGAAACTCGTGAACGAAATTTGTTGTTAAAACAGATGGGGAAAGGCTGGCTTATACAACTTGATGTTGACGAATATATTTATGATTTTAAAAAAACAGCAAAATTTTTAAAAAAATATTGGTTTCTAACATTGCTGCCAAAATGGACTCCTATTGTTTTTCGAGGAAAACTTGTTACTTTATTTAAACAGATTCCTGAAGGTTTTTTATATATCAGAAACCATGAAACATTTCCGTTTATAACAAACACAGCCCAATATCAAAAAGCAAGGGCAAATCCAACTTTGTATAATCATCAAACGAATGTTCAGGTAATTCATCAATCATGGGCAAGAAGTAAAGCTGAAATTGCACTTAAAATAAAAAATTGGGGACATCGAGATGATTTTGACACCAAAAAATATTTTGAAATGTGGCAAGAATTAAATATAAATAATCATACTGAATATGTTGATTTTCATCCAATTTCTCCAAAAGTTTGGGATAATTTACAATATTTAAAATCAGAAAATATTAGCGGATTTTTGGATGAATTTTCGTCAAATAATCCTCAGAAATTAACAAACATCTCTTTTAAAAAAATATTAAAAATACTTTTAAGAAAATGTTAGCGATAGTTATTCCATATTTTAAAAAGTTTTTTTTTGAAGAAACTTTGATTTCATTAGCCAATCAAACAGACAAACGATTTGTGGTTTATATTGGTGATGATGCGAGTGAAGAAAATCCAAAAGACCTTTTAGAAAAAATGATTGGGAAATTTGTGTTTTATTATCAAAAATTTGATGAAAATTTAGGATCAAAATCCTTAACAAAACATTGGGATCGATGCTTGCTGATGACAAAAAACGAACCCTGGCTGATGGTTTTGGGCGATGATGATGTACTGGGCTCAAACGTGGTTAGTTCATTTTATGAAAATTTACAGAAAGTTGTGTCAAAAAAAATCAATGTTATTAGATTTTCAAGTCTTGTTTTTGATACTGTTAATAATTCAAAATCAACTGTATATAGACACCCCGAATTAGAAAAATCTCCAGAATTTTTATTCAGACGTTTTTCAAATCAAACCCGGAGCTCTTTATCTGAATATATTTTCAATAGAGAAAGTTATAAAAATTGTGGTTTTTATCAATACCCTTTAGGCTGGCACGCTGATGATAGGGCGTGGTTATGTTTTTCTAAATTCGATTTTATTTTTAGTATTAATAATGCAGTCATTGAAATTGGTTTGAGTGACAAAAATTTGTCGAGAGGTTTTTTTAAAATTAATGAAAAGCAGACTGCCTCCCTAGCATTTTTTGAAGGCTATATTTTTAAAAACCAAAAACATTTTACAAAAGAACAATTGAATTTGTTTTACAAAATTTTTGAAAAATTATTATATGATACCAATAAAATCAATTTTGAATATTTTTTTAAACTCATTTTTTGGTGGTCTATGAATAAAAATTATATTGAAAGTATTCGGTTTAGTAGAAGATGTTTTATTCAATATGTTAAAAAATGGTAAGAAACCCAAAAATAGCAATCATTATTCCGGTTTTCAATAGGGCAGAACTTATTTTTTTTACATTGAACTCCATAATAAATCAATCATTTTCAGATTGGGAATGTATCATTGTTGATGACAGAAGCACCGATAATACTTTTCAAATTATTCAAAAATACGTAGTAAATGATGATCGATTTAAGGTTTACTTGCGACCAATTTCTTTAAAAAAAGGAGCAAACTCATGTCGTAATTTTGGTTTTTCAAAATCAAGCTCAGCTGTTATAAAATGGTTTGATAGTGATGATATTATGTTGCCGTTTCATTTGGAAAAAGCATATAATGTGCTAATAGCGTGTGATTTAGATTTTGTCATCACAGATTGTGTTAATTTTGATCATGATACAAATTTAATTTCAGGTAAACCTTATGATTTTGATAGAAATAATATAACACTCACCCCAGATAATTTTGCAAAACATCAATTAGGATGGATAACGGATGATTTTTTAACAAAACGTGATTTTGTAGCAAACGCTACTTTTAACGAAAATATTACTGATGGCGATGAATATAATTTTTTTGTACGCTTGCTTCACAAAAGCTTTAAATATCAATTTATAAACGAAATTTTGACCCATCGGAGAATTCACAATAACAGCATATCACTTTCTAACAAAAAAAATCCAAATGAATATAAAAAAATCATAGCAAATTTAAAAATAGAAACAGCAATCGATATAGATTTTTTTAATAATAAAAATTTATCTTATTGGTTTTTAAAAAGTTATATGAACATTTGTTTTGATATTGCTTCAAATCAGAATATATTTTATATAAACAAAAAAAGACTTTTATTTGTAAATAAATATGTCGGAAATTTCAAATCATTGCTTTTTATATTGGCTCTAATTGGTGCAAGATATTGGTCAAAAGGCTATTTTTTGCTAAAAGCAGCAACAAATAATATTAAGCATTAACAAAAAAAATATGATTTTAGTAAGTATAATTTTACCCGTTTATAATGGAGAAAAGCATTTGAAAGAAGCAATTGAAAGCTGCTTATTACAAAGTTATAAAAACATAGAACTTATCATTATAAATGATTGCTCTACAGACAACACATTGCAAATTATCACTCATTTTGCAAAAATTGATGACCGCATCAAAGTAGTTAATAATAGTAATAATCTAAAATTACCCGCAAGTTTGAACATTGGCCATCGAATGGCAAAGGGAGATTATTTAACTTGGACCAGTGATGATAATTTTTTTGAATTGAATGCCATTTCTGAAATGTTAATAGCTATTAAAAAATCTTCGTGCGAGATTGTTTATAGTAATTTTCAATTAATCAATTCTGAAAATAATGTAATAAGAATAGTAAAATTAGACCCTATTGAAAATCTAATTTTCGGAAATTATATTGGATGCTGCTTCTTGTATCACCGAACAGTTTTTGAAAAAAACGAAGGTTATGACGAAAATCTTTTTTTGGTCGAAGATTATGATTTTTGGTTGAGAGCAACCTTGCATAGCCGTTTTTTTCAAATACCTCAAAATTTATACAATTATAGGGTTCATCAAGAAAGTTTAACTGCACAAATTAAAAATGATGAAAATAAAAATAAACTTTGGAAAACAAATACAGAAAAAATGTATCAAAATTTATGCAATATGTTGAGTAAAAATTCAAATATAAGCGCCATTAACTTTCTAACATATACACATACAAACACTTATCGAAAGTTTGAATATATAGTTAATTATGACGTTGATTTGAGTGAATTTTGGAAAATATGGTCAAAAAACAATAATTTTAACAAATCAAACCTAAAAAAGAAGATTTTAAAGCAATATTTGAATTGGTATTTTTTTGATGATAAAAATCCAAGAAAAGCTAAAGATGCATTTTTTTTGTTTATAAAATTTATGCCATTTATCAGCCCAAACAATTATAAAAGTATAATAAAACATAACGTCAAATTTCTATGGAACCACTCGTAAGCATTATAATGGCTACATACAATCGGGCTGTTTTTATCCCAGAATCGCTACAATCCATTCAAAATCAAAGCTTTGTTGATTGGGAATGTCTTATTATTGACGATGGATCAAACGATAATACTGCCCAAGTTGTGGCTCCGTTTTTAAAAGACCATAGGTTTTCCTATTTTTTAAGAACCAATAATTTTAAAAAAGGGATTCCGGGATGTCGAAACTTCGGGTTATCATTGTCTCGATCAAGGTATGTCATTTTTTTTGATGATGATGATATTGTACATCCTTTAAATTTAGAAATTTGTGTAAGTGAATTTCAAAAAAATGATATTCAATTTTGTCTCTATAAAAAAGAAATTTTCAAAGATCAATATGTTGCAAATGTTGATAATTCAATTCAGTTTGCTATTAAAACCATTACACATCTTGAAATCGACAAAATAGTTTCAAATGAACTGCCGTTTGCCTCATGCACCGTTATGTGGGAAAAATCATGTTTTGCAAACGAGCAATTTAACGAAAATTTGTTGTATGCCGAAGAATGGGAATTGTATTTGAGAATTATATCAAATAAAGTAAAAGGTATCCAAATTAATAAAATTTTGTATTTTTCAAGAAAACATCAAAATTCAAATACGGGTGAATTTAATCAAAATAATTCAATTCGAGTCAAATCACATATTGAAGCCATATTATTGGTAGCAGATAATTTGAACAAAAAAAAGATGCTTTCGGATAAAACAATGAGATATTTTGTAACAAATTGCAAACACTATCAAAACGAAAATGTACTAAACAAATTATTTAAAATCTTGAATTTATCTATTTATGACAACATAAGATGGCATGTTTTTTATATATTTTTGCCAATTCGTTTTTATTTTTATAAACTTAAAACATCAAAATGAAAATCCTAATTGTTGTTGACTCCATAAATATTGAAGACAGTAGTGGCTCCAAAGCAAACGTAGCCTTGATTAAAAACCTGCAAAAATCTGGTTTTGAAGTAATTGTATATCATTATACTTTAAAAAAAATTGACATCGAAAATGTTACTTGTGTTGCAATATCTGAAATTAAGTACCACCCTTTTTATTTTTTAAGCAGACTTCAACGAGTATTGGTTAGAAATTTTAATATCATATTAGCTCGGTTTTTAGAAAACAAATTTGGATTTTCATTTACCTTTTTCAACGATGTATTGAGTATAAAAAAAGCAATTAATAATATTGATTTTGTACCAAATCTAGTGATTACATTAAGCAAAGGCGCAAGCTTTAGGCCACATTATGCAATGCTAAAATTAAAAAAATATCACAAAAATTGGTTGGCATATATCCATGACCCCTATCCACATTATTGCTACCCAAAACCTTATCAATGGGCTGATTATGGATACAAACATAAAATATCATTCTTTAAAGAACTGTCCATGAATGCAAGATTCACAGCATTTCCAAGTCTGTTATTAAAAGAGTGGATGGGTAATTTTTATCCAAATATGATAAATACAGGCCTAATTATTCCGCACCAAAACGGTTTAATAAATAGTAACGACATGCGGCTCCCCTCCTTTTTTGACCTCAAAAAATTTAATGTCTTACATGCAGGAAATTTGTTAAAAGAGAGAACACCAAATGGAATCATTGATGGATACAAACTTTTTTTGAAACAAAACCCAGTTGCAGAAATTAATTCGCAATTAACATTAATTGGACATACAGACCCTATTTTTGAAAATTTAGTAAAAAGGGAACAAACCAATAATACAATCAATTTTATAAACAGTAATATGGATTTTGATACTGTTTTTGAATTACAAACCAAAACATCGGTTAATGTTATTCTCGAAGCCAATGCAGAAAATAGTCCGTTTTTACCAGCCAAATTTGCTCACTATATTGCGGCAAACAAAAAAATACTATGCTTGTCTCCACAAAAGAGTGAAACAAAGCGACTTTTGGGCGATGAATATGAATTTTGGTCAACCCCAATCGATGTTATCAAAATTGCAAAATTAATTGAAAATTTATACCTTTTGTGGATAGAAAACCCAAACAATATGAAGCTAAACCGTTATGATTTAGAACACTATCTATCGGAGGAAGCCCTAAAAATCATAATGATCAAAATAGAAAGTAAACTATAACCATGAAAACAATCGCTATAATACCAGCACGAGGAGGCTCAAAAAGGTTGCCACACAAAAACACGATGCTCCTTGGCAATTTGCCACTATTGGCACACAGCATTTTGTATGCCCAACAAAACTGCCATTTGATCCACGCCACTTATGTATCAACCGACGACCCCGAAATAAAAAAAATCGCACTTCAATATGGCGCAGAAGTTATAGACCGTCCCGTAGCCCTTTCTGGCGATTTCGAGCCAACAGTTTCTGCAGTACAACACGCACTTCAAACTATTGACTACCAACCAGATAACATCGTATTATTGCAGCCCACAAACCCCTTTCGAGACCCAAATTTGCTGCGCCAAGCCATGACACTATTTCAAAACAACAACTGCGACAACCTCTTCACTGTGAGCCAAAATTTTAAAAAACTCGGCACCATAGAAAACAACAATTTTAAACCCAAAAATTATCAATTCGGGCAACGAAGCCAAGACCTCGAACCCCTGTTTTTTGAAAACGGATTGCTCTATATTACCAAGCATTCATTAGCCCTACAAGGATTTTTGATGACAAATACCGGTTTCCCAATGCTTGTAGAAGACCAATATTCCAACATCGATATCGACACCGAAACCGATTTTCAATACGCACAATATCTAATCAATACTGGCAAAATTAACTTGGCAAAATAGCCCTTTTGTGCAACTTTTTTGGCGCACACCAACCCGTTTCGCACACTACCCGTCCCGCTGCACGCTATATCTTTTTGGATTTTCTGAAAAAGAAAATCCAAAAAGGATGCCGCTACATCGGGGCGATTTTAGACTTTTTGTGTTTTCAAAAACCACTTCCTGAAAACTTGCAATCCGAACCGTTCAACCCACAGTATTCTATCGGTATTCGATAATTGCAATTCATTGTTGGCTTTTCTGGGTCAAGGAAGCTATAGCTTTTGGCCGTTGCTTTTTTTTATTAAACAAATTCTAATTTGGTTTTTTCAAGTTTTAGTCTTGGTCGATTTAGTTTTAAAAATGAAGATTTTATCCTTGACCTTTCCTTTTCAGGAATAGTTGTAGGAATTAAATTTTCAAGTTTGATATCCAATAAATTATGAATTACAATTAAATCTTTTAAACTAAAAGGATTTATGCCGTTTATTAATTCGGAAATATATGATTTGCTATGACCAAGAATAATTCCTAAATCTTGTTGATTCATTTCCAAATCTTTAAGTTTATTCTTAATTATGTTTTGGCGATTATTTAAAAATTCTTCTTCACGTTCAACAATAACCTCGGCTAAATCGCTTTCAGCAATTTGTTTTTCTGAAATATCTGAACGAGAACTCCAATTAGATCTTTCGTAATCTTTAATTATGGTTCGCAATTGTTTTCTGTCTGCAATAAAATCTGGATTTTCACGAGCCATTAAGCGAAGTTTATTTTCAAACGCTGATGCTTTTTCGAGTTCTAATTCGTTTGATATGAAACCTTTTTGAATAATTTTTGTGTATGAATCAGTTTTCATAATATTGTTTTTAACTTATTAATTTTCTACTTTTGAGCCACTTTTTAATTGTATTTTTATTGTTTTTGAATGTAGTTTCGTATTCGTCATGATTTCCACACCACAAAATTTTTGCTTCTCCATCAATTTCAAACTCAATTTATATTAGTGTTCTGTGAACATTAATATTGAAAAAGTAAAAACCATCATTATGAACACAATCTGCATCTGGTCTAATTAGTTTAAGTTCAGTTTGATTTGTGAAATTATTTTCTTCGATAGTTTTTATTAAGTCGTCGATTTCGTTAACCAAGGAAACATTTCCTTTGTTTTTAGATATCAATTTCTCTAATAATCTTCTACCAACAATTTCCATAATGACAAATTTCAAATACAAATATAATAAAGTTCTATCTAATTTGGAACTTTTATTTAAAATTTATTTTTCAACGGAATT
>JAYTNQ010000096.1:0-5008 GCA_043748255.1 Bacteroidota bacterium | reverse complement strand
AATGGAAAAATGCGGGTTGTTTTTGGTTTTTTTATAAATTTGTTTTAGCAACTGGCAAAGTAGCGTCGAAATTGTATAAATTTGTATCAAAAATTTTAATCCAAATGCTGTTTTGATATGAAAAAATTCTATTGTTTATATGCTTTTTTGTGCCTGTCTGTGGTCACTGCGCAAAAGGTGAAGGCTACAAAAACCGTTCAAAATCAAGCGATAACGGTGTTTACGACTGCACAAAACAGTCTGGATAATATGGCGCAAAGTGGTCCTTTTTTGTTTGAAAATGACCAACAGCCGCCAGAAACGCAGGTTTGTGTTTTTGTAGATACCAAAAAAACGTTTCAAACATTTTTGGGTATTGGTGGTGCTATCACAGATGCAAGTGCAGAGGTTTTTGCCCAATTGACAAAGGCCAAACAAACCGAATTGCTAAACGCTTATTATAACAAAACCAGCGGCATTGGCTATACGATGGCGCGAACTAATATTCATAGTTGCGATTTTTCGTCTGGCAGTTATACGTATATTAAGGAGGGCGATGCGAGTCTAAGCACTTTTAGCATTGACCACGACCGTCAATATCGGCTGCCTATGATCAAGCAGGCGCTTGCGGTAGCAAACAAATTGACGCTTTTTGTGTCGCCGTGGAGCCCGCCGGCGTTTATGAAAACCAACAATAGCATGCTAAAAGGCGGCAAATTGAAAGCTGAATTTTATCAATCGTGGGCCAATTATTATGCAAAATTTATAAAAGCCTATCAAAAAGAGGGGATTCCAATTTGGGGTCTCACGGTTCAAAACGAGCCTATGGCAACCCAAATTTGGGAATCTTGCCTTTATACAGCCGAAGAGGAGCGTGATTTTTTGAAAAATTATCTCGGACCAACGCTTCAAAAAGAAGGTTTGGGCGACAAAAAAATTATTGTTTGGGATCACAATCGCGATCTGATGTTTCAGCGTGCCAACACTATTTTTGACGATCCAAAAGCCTCAAAATATGCTTGGGGAATGGGTTTTCATTGGTATGAAACCTGGACGGGTGGCGACCCAATGTTTGACAATGTTGCCAAGGTGCATGCGGCTTATCCAACCAAAAACTTGATGTTTACAGAGGGCTGTTCAGAAAAATTTGATGGCGATGCAAGCAAGCTTTGGGGTTTTGCAGAGCGATATGGTCGCTCGATGATCAACGATTTCAACAACGGCTCGGTTGCTTGGACAGATTGGAATATTCTATTGGATCAAAATGGTGGGCCAAATCATGTTGGCAATTTTTGTTCGGCACCCGTGCACGCCAATACTGTCAATAGTGAGTTACAGTTTACGCCAGCATTTTATTATATTGGGCAGTTTTCAAAGTTTATAAAACCCGGTGCCAAAAGAATCAACAGCGTGCCAAGTAGAAGTCAATTGTTGACTACGGCTTTCAAAAATCCGAATGGGCAAGTGGTTGTGGTTGTGATGAATCAAAGTAATCAAGCTGTTGATTATAAGGTTTTTGTAGGGTCAAAATCTGTCAAAATTTCTATTCCTGCTCGAGCCATCGAAACTTTAATTTTCTAATTTTTGGTTGTAATTTTTATGAAAAAAATATTTTTTATGCTCTTGGTCGCTAATAGTGTTTTGGCGCAAGTTTCAAAAACAGAGCCGCCATTTTGGTTCGCCGGAATGCACAATCCAAAACTTCAAATCATGTTTTATGGGCCAAATATTGCCCAAAACACGGTTTCGGTTTCCAATCAAATTGTGATTTCAAATGTTCAAAAAACAGAAAATCCCAATTATCTTTTTGTAACTATCGACACCAATAATCTTCTGGCTCAAGAACTGGTTTTTAGTTTTTCGAAAAATGATAAAACTGTTTTTACACAAAATTATAGCCTAAAAAGCCGCCGTGCTGATGCTGCTTTGCGCAAAAGTTTTGACGCCTCGGATATGGTTTATTTGTTGATGCCAGACCGATTTGCAAACGGAAATCCAAACAACGACAGCCATGCAACATTAGCAGAAAAAGCAGACAGAAGCAATCCAGGAGGCAGACACGGCGGTGATATTCAAGGCGTTATACAGCATTTGGACTATTTGCAAGAGCTGGGCGTAACCACCCTTTGGCCAACCCCACTTTGTGAGGATAACGACAAAACGTATTCTTATCACACCTACGGTCAATCTGATGTGTATAAAATAGATCCTCGATATGGTAGCAACGAAGAATATTTGCAGCTTTCGACCGAGCTGCACAACCGCAATATGAAATTGGTGATGGACTATGTTACAAACCACTGGGGCGCAGCACATTGGATGATTCAAGATTTGCCAACCTATGATTGGATTCACCAATTTCCGGGTTATTCACAATCCAACTATCGCATGACCACACAATATGACAATCATGCCGCCAAAATTGATACCAAAAATTGCGTCGAGGGCTGGTTTGTGCCATCAATGCCCGATTTGAACCAATCTAATCCATTGGTTTTGAATTATTTGACCCAAAATGCCTTGTGGTGGATCGAGTATGCCAATTTAGACGGATTTCGGGTTGACACCTATTCTTATAACGACAAAGAAGCTATCGCAAAATGGACTCAAAATATCACCAACGAATATCCCGATTTCAATATTGTGGGCGAAGTATGGTTGCACAATCAAGCACAAATTTCGTATTGGCAAAAAAACAGCCCTATTTCAAAAATTCAAAGCTATGATTCAAACTTACCGTCTGTCATGGATTTTACGCTGCATGATGCACTTGGAAACGTTTTTAACGAGGACCAACCAAGTTGGGATCAAGGAATGATCAAGGTTTATGACAATTTTGTAAACGATTTTTTGTATGAAAACACCAACAATTTGATGACTTTTGTAGAAAATCACGACACCAATAGATTTAACCAAAATTATAAAAACAATTTTGAAAAATACAAAATGGCCATGGTCTTGATTGCCACCACGCGAGGGATTCCGCAGCTATATTATGGTTCAGAAATTGGAATGGCTGGCGACAAAGGCAATGGTGACGCAGCTATTAGACAGGATTTTCCGGGTGGCTGGAGTGGTGATAACAACAACGCCTTTGACCCTGCTGGACGTACAGCAACACAAGCAAAATATTATAATTTTACGTCAAAATTGTTTCAGTGGCGCAAAACCAATCCTGCAGTTCATTTTGGAAAAATGACCCACTATTTGCCCGAAAACAATGTGTATGTCTATTTTAGAAACACCGATAAACAGACGGTTATGGTTGTAATAAACAACAGTGCCGACAAGCAAATCCTGAAAACAAATCGCTTTCGCGAAAGCATTAAAACTTTTTTGAACGGCAAAGACGTTTTGACAAACACCATCATAAACCTCGACAGCGACATTCAAATAGCTGCAAAATCGGCTATGGTTTTGGAATTACAATAAAAAAAACTATATTTGAAATTGTAAAAACAGCAACATGAATTCTACCCTCAACAAAGTGATGCTCATTGGGCATCTTGGCGACGACGTAAAAATGCACTATTTCAAAAGCGATTCGTGTATAGGTAGGTTTCCGCTAGCTACCAACGAAACCTATATCAACAAAGAAACCGGCGAAAAAATCACTTCAACAGAATGGCATAGTATTGTAGTGCGCAACAAAGCCGCCGAAGTATGCGAAAAATATTTGTCAAAAGGCGACAAAATTTATGTCGAAGGCCGCATCAAATCGCGACAATGGCAGGCCGATGATGGATCTACAAAATATACCACCGAAATTCAGGCAATCGATTTTACGTTTTTGACCACCAAAAAAAGTGCCGAATCGGGAAAACAAATTCAAAATTTTGAACCGCCAAAACCCGATTTTTCTTTATCAAAAAATGCCCATCCCGAAAATGATATGCCTTTTTAGACCTTTATTAAAAATAATAAAAAACAAAATGCTCAAAAAAACACTTGCTTTTTTTTTGATGCTAACGGTTTTCTTCTCCCAAACCGCTTGCAAAAACGAAGTCCTTCCAAAACCCACCGCCCAACTTCGGTTGGATTATCCCCTAGCAAAATATGTTGCTTTCGACCAAAATTGCCCCTTCACGTTCGACCTCAACGCCCAAACAGTTATAAAAAACAAAGGAAATTGCAATTTCGAAATTCAATACCCAAAAATGAAAGCCACCCTATATTTGAGCTACAAACCCGTGAATGGCAACATCAATTTGTTGCTCAAAGATGCCCAAAAACTCACTTATGAACACACAATCAAAGCAGACGATATATTAGAACAGCCCTTTTTGAACCCAAAAAATCGGGTTTTCGGAATGTTTTATGATGTCAACGGAAATGCCGCCACAAACGCCCAGTTTTATGCAACAGACAGTATCAAAAACTTTATAGATTGCTCGGTTTATTTTTATGCAAAACCAAATTTTGACTCGATAATGCCCGCCGTGAGCTATCTCAAAAACGATATGCGCAACCTGATGGAAAGCCTTCGGTGGAAATAAAATATGATTTTTTCGCTCCAAAAGCCATCCTATCCTACAACTTTTTTTCTTTTTTTGGGCGTGCCCTTTCAGGTCGGTCTCCGGCTCCCGCTTTTTTGGGCCGGCTGAAAAACGCCAGCCCAAAAAGAGCTCCGCCTTTGCCCTCACGCAAGAACGTCTCCGACAACCACAAATCTATTCAGTTAGAGGGCGCAACTTTGGAACGCAAACCATTAACAATTAACCCAAAGTTTGTCATGCTGAAAGCATCTCACGACAACATCTACATTTAGAAAGTTGGGTTGAAAATCCCAGCATCACAACACCAAAAAAAAATTTCTGTAGTTTCTTCCCAACCAGTTTTCAACCAACACCGATTCGTAAGATCCTTTCAGGATGACAAACTGGATGGGGGCGCAACTTGGATGAGCAACTTGGGTAAGATCCTTTCAGGATAACAAACTGCATGGGAGCACAATTATGCTGCGCTACTTGTGACCGCAACTTGTATGAGTAATATTTTTACACAATAACCAAAAACCTTCATTAGTTTT
>JAYTNQ010000095.1:0-5010 GCA_043748255.1 Bacteroidota bacterium | reverse complement strand
CAACATTTGGCAATATAATACAAGTTTTTTTGTCAATATTTTACGTTAAATAATTGAATAACAATATCTTAAAACGTATTTAAGGGATGACTAAATATTGAAATAAATCTTTCATAAGAAATGGAACATTTTCATAAGGTGGCGCAATATGTTCTACTTTTGAACCTATTACAATTCCTACGCCTTTTGTTCTGTATTTCCCAGAATTTTCAATAAGATTTGTCATCAGAATTTTATGGGCTTTCAAAAAATCTTTCTCTGAATGATACTTTAGATATTTTATGTCCTTATAAACGTCTAATGCGTTTATCACTTCTGTTATATCTTTCTGCGATCCAACAACTCTTTTGTTTTCTAATATTGCAGTAACTTGTTTAATTGACAAAGTGTTTCCTTCTATGCTTAATGAAGAATGTATCGTTTTTATTTGATTTTGCTTTCTTAATTTCGGATTAGTTTTTACTAAGTATTTTGCATTTACTTCTCCTATTTTTTCAGAAATCGAAGAAACATATTTTAAAATTAGAAAAGTTATTTCGTAAGGTGGTTTCATATTTTGATACTATCATTTGATAGTATCAAAAGTATAAATTTTAATTTTAATTTTAGCAGTATTTTTGGGAAATATTACACACAACGTCTCGTTGCTATACGTTCGTTTGGGATTGACAAGCCTAAAACATTAAATTAAACCAAGAATTTCGGATAGACCGAAGGCTTAAATTAAACACTAAACCCCAAATGGAGTATATCTGCTGTTGAACTAAACCTACGGTAGCTGTGATACCGAAAATTTTGTGCTTTGCAAATCTAATTAAATATATCTAATATGACAAAAAAAAGAGGTACAATAACGGCTGTGAAATACCCACAAAACTTTAAGACAACCCCATAGATTTGACAAAATTGACGGTTCCGTTCAACCGGAGTTTATCTCATGGGCAATATTTTTTATCCGTATTCGATGATTGCAATTCATTGTTGGCTTTTCAAGCCCAACGAAACTCTGGCTTTTAGCGGATGTTGCTATTTTTCAGCAGTTTTTTCTTTTTTATTCTTTTCTGGAAATAAGTTTTTAGGAACTATTACAACCATTCCTATTACATTTGCTGTTGACGTTACTAGTAAAGCAATTAAAACATTGTCCGAAAGTTTGAAACTGCAAAGATTATTATGGGTTAAAATTTGAATTACTTTATTTAGCCACCAAATTAATAATATAGTATAAACTACTGAAAATGTAATTCGCAAACCAGTATTCACTCTATATCTTTCTGAACGAAGTTTATATTTTTTAATTTTTTCATTATAAAATTCAAGAAATGCTTTCTTATGTTGTTCTTCAATGTTTAAGTTTAGAGAAACTGTTTCCGCTACTGCTTCGGAATCTACAAAACCATTTATACTTTCTCCAATTTGCACTTCTGTTCTCCTGTCCATTATTTTGCTGGTGATAAACTACTATAATGTTTGGCAATTATATTGTTTGGAATAATTAAAGATTTTTCCGAAATAACATCACTTTTTTTTGCGTTTTCCCAAGTTAACGACCAAGGTGTATTTGGTTCGTGCGTCTTTGTACTTAATAGCAAACCATCAAATTTACTATAAAAGTTCCATATCTTGTCTAAAAAAGTTAAATCATCAGTATCTTTTATATTTAAATCTTTTATAGGTTCGAGCATTATCTTTCCATTTTTAAACTCACGATACTTCTTATAAATTGAAGGAAAAACAGGACCATATTTCCAAGCCTCCGCTTCTTCTGTAACCAATGGATTTCCTGTTAAACCTAAATTCCAACCGTGTGCTATATAAACCAATTTTATAAGTTTCATTGGTGTCATAGCTGGGTCATTTTCTCCCTTTTGTAAAAAGTAATTTGCTATATCTTGGGTTGAATATGTCATAATATTTAGGCTTTTAATTATTTTTTCTTTTGGCAAAATTATTAAATATAAACCGATTATAAAAATTATTGCTGTACAGTAAATCATATTTATTGTTTAGTATAAATATAATAAGTGATTGGGTTTGTAAAACCTGGAGTTGTTGATGTTGCAATAACTGCTTTTAGACTATTTCCATTTTCTTTACTTAGTGATGCATTACCACCTGTTGCCGTAATGATAAATATAGTTGTAGCGTTTTCACTCCACGTACCTATACTAGAAGAACTACCAGAGTTACAAGTAATTCTTGTTGGAAGAGTTATAATTATATTTTTTTTATTATTTGAACTAATATAAGATTTGTCTTCTTTGAAAATAACAATACCTTCAAAACAATCCGTTTCTTTTGTTAAATTATTATTGAAAATACCATCTCCGTTTAAATCTACTGCTGTGTTGGTGTGTACATCAGTTAATTTATAAGTACCCGAAGTAGAGTTTAAATTTTGTGTTGAATTTGTTCCATCAGAATTTTGAGTACAAGAATTTAATAATGTTAATAATAGTAACCCGTTTAATAATTTTTTCATAATTTTTGTTTTATTGATTAATTTTAAATGTTTTTTATGTGTTTCGTGTCGCTCTCGGGTGTCAGTTAACTAGTAAATACACGAAAGTTCTTGCGTTTTTAACATTTTTTTTATGTTGATTGCACTTTCCAATATTTATCAAAAATAGAATTATTTTTTTAGACACAAGCAATTCTTAATTTTTTTTAAAATCATCTTTTTTGTATAACTTGTTTATTAGCTGGTCTAGTGGACTTTGTATTTTATCTACTATTTTACTGGTAAGGTGTGTGTAGATCGTTGTGGTTTTGATGCTTGCATGTCCTAAAAACTGTTGTATGTAGCGGATGTCGGTTCCACTTTCCAACAAATGTGTGGCAAAACTATGAAGCAGACTGTGAAAACGAACTACTTTGTTTGGGCAAGCATTTGCGGTTATCAATCAGCACCCTACAAATAACGTCTTGAAACCACAATAAGTCTATAATCGCCCCGATGTAGCGGCATCCTTTTGGTTTTTTTCTTTTTCAGAAAAAACCAAAAGATATAGCGTGCAGCGGGACGGGTAGTGTGGGTGTCGGGTGGTGTGCGCCAAAAAAAACGAAACTTTTTAGGGTTTCGTTTTGTGGTTTATTGGGGGTCATTCATTTGAAAATCGTCCATAAATGCGGTGGTGTAGTCGCCGGCTACATATCGGGGGTCGTCCATCAATTGCCGGTGAAAAGGTATTGTGGTTTTGATGCCTTCGATAACAAATTCGTCGAGGGCTCGTTTCATTTTGTTGATGGCTTCTTGGCGGGTTTGCGCTGTTGTGATGAGTTTTGCGATCATCGAGTCATAGTTTGGCGGTATCGAATAGCCTGAATAGACGTGTGTGTCAAGGCGCACTCCGTGTCCGCCGGGGGTGTGCAGGGTTGTGATTTTTCCGGGTGATGGTCTGAAGTCGTTATAGGGGTCTTCGGCGTTGATGCGGCATTCGATGGCGTGTAGGTTTGGAAAATAATTTTTGCCCGATATTGGGATTCCTGCTGCTACCATAATTTGTTCTCTTATCAAGTCATAGTCTATCACTTGCTCTGTGATGGGGTGTTCTACTTGAATTCGGGTGTTCATTTCCATGAAATAAAAATTTCGGTGTTTGTCAACCAAAAATTCTACGGTTCCGGCGCCTTCATATTTGATAAATTCGGCGGCTTTTACGGCTGCTTCGCCCATTTTTTGTCGCAAATCGTCGGTCATAAATGGCGAAGGTGTTTCTTCGGTTAGTTTTTGATGGCGGCGTTGTACAGAGCAGTCACGTTCTGAGAGGTGGCAGGCTTTTCCGTAGGCGTCGCCTACTACTTGTATTTCTATATGTCGTGGTTCTTCGATAAGTTTTTCCAAATACATTCCGTCGTTTCCAAATGCTGCTGCAGATTCTTGCCTAGCGCTTTCCCAGGCTTTTAGTAGGTCTTCTGGTTTTAATACGGCTCTCATTCCTTTTCCACCGCCGCCTGCTGTTGCTTTTAGCATGACGGGATATCCAAATTTTTTGGCTATTTTGGCTGCTTCTTCAAAGGATTCTAATATGCCTTCGGAGCCTGGTACACATGGCACTCCGGCGGCTTTCATGGTGGCTTTGGCCGAAGCTTTGTCGCCCATTTTGTCGATCATTTCTGGTGATGCCCCAATAAATTTGATACCGTGTTCTTGACAAATTTTTGAAAACTTGGCGTTTTCAGACAAAAATCCGTATCCGGGATGAATGGCGTCTGCGTTTGTAATTTCGGCGGCGGCTATGATATTTGACATTTTCAAATAGGATAGGTTGCTTGGTGGCGGTCCTATACAAACGGCTTCGTCTGCAAATCGAACGTGCAAACTTTCGGCATCTGCTGTAGAATATACGGCTACGGTTTTGATGCCCATTTCGCGGCAGGTTCTGATGATTCGAAGGGCAATTTCGCCACGATTGGCGATTAATATTTTTTTAAACATCAATAAAATGGTTAATGATTAATGGTAAATGGCGGTTTTTTTTGATAACAAATTGTTATTAATTTAACCATTATTTAAGATGGATCTACCAAAAACAGCGGTTGGTCAAACTCTACTGGCGACATATCATCTACCAATATTTTGATTATTTTTCCTGAAATTTCGGCTTCAATTTCGTTAAAAAGCTTCATAGCTTCGATTACGCATAGCACGTCTCCTTTTGCGATTGTGGTGCCTACTTCAACAAACATGGGTTTGTCTGGTGATGGTTTTCTATAAAAAGTGCCTATAATTGGCGATTTTATGGTTACATATTTTGCGTTTTCGTCTGCCACAACTGCCACAACTGCTGGTGCAACTATGGTTTGTGGTTGTTGTTGTGTTTGTACCACATTTTGTGCGGGTTGCATATAGGTAACTTCGGGCTGATGGGTGTCGAGTGTGGTTTTGATGGTGATTTTTACATCGTCCATTTCTAATTTTACTTCGGCTACGCCAGAGTTTGCAACAAATTTTATGAGGTTTTGAATTTCTTTTAAATCCATAATATTGGGTTTTATTGGTTTGTTTTT
>JAYTNQ010000094.1:0-5029 GCA_043748255.1 Bacteroidota bacterium | reverse complement strand
GAATACCAAAATGGATGAATGTTGTATCTAGTCCTTTGTTTATCATAGTTTTATTTTTTTAATCGTTTGATGTCTTCTTCGATTTCCTTTAAACTTTGTTCTTTCTCTATGGCAGCTTGCGATAGTTTGTATTTTTCGAACTCGGTTGCTGATTTTTTTAAAGCTCGGTCGTGACTTATTTTACCAGCGTGTGTTAGTAACTCTCTGCCGTTAAGTTGCAATATACCGTCTAATCTTGCAATCCAATCATTCATATACATAGGAGTTTGTTGTTGTGCCATAGTTTCGGCAAATGCCAAATATTGCTCCACCAATAGTCCAAGTAATTTTATTTCGTTTTCATCAAGGTAATTTTTTGCGATACTTACTTCTTGCTTAGTTACCGATTTTGCTGCTGCCTTATCATAAGAAAGCATACCCATTAATGGCAAACTGGCATCAACTCTTCGATATACTAACTCAGCTGCCGTGTTTTGAGAGATTGCCCAAAGCAATTTATTTTGAACGACCTTAAAAAACGCTATTGTTTTTTCATCCTTTGGATCATAATCAATACTTGTTGTGTAAATGTCCTTTATTTTTTGATAAAAGAATTTTTCAGAAAGTCGAATTTCACGAATGCGACTTTGCAACTCGTTAAAATAATTCATTGAATTACCCGATTTGAAACGCTCATCATTTAATACAAATCCTTTAACAATAAACTCTTTTAATCGTTGTGTAGCCCATATTCTAAACTGTGTTCCTTGTATAGACTTTACTCTGTAGCCAATAGAAATAACAACATCAAGATTGTAATGTTTTACCTGGGTTTCTTGTGTTTTTCCTTCAATTGCACCGTGTTGAGTGGTTAGTCGGAAATTCCGACAGACCACATTTTCTATTAATTCGCCCTCAGTAAAAACATTTGCAATATGTTCAGTAACTGTGGTTCGCCCTTTTCCAAAAAGTAGCGCAATTTGTGCTTGGGTTAACCAAACTGTTTCTTCTTCTAAGCGAACATCAATTTTGATATTACCCTCTTGGTTTTGATAAATAAGTATTTCGCCAGTATTCATATTATTACTGCTTTTTTAAAATTAGTTTTATTCCGCAGGTTTAAACATATCCCAACCTGTTGTATCTTTTGTATTGGCAATTTTATTGTTGCAATACCACCAAGTTGATATATTATTAGGCGATTTTTCAATTAAAACTCCTCCAATAGTTTTTAATCCTTTGCTATTTCTAACTGCAATAAAATCTACTAAAGCATTGTGTTTTAAATGTGCATTTGCTGGATCACTTCCTGCTGTTTTGGTATCGAATAAACAAGTAACATTCGTTTTACTCAATATCATAAAATCAACATAAAACAAGCTTTGTTTGCCCAAATAATCAATGTATGGAACTGCAAAATGTTCTTTGGCTTTTTCACCATTTTTGTACCACCAATGAAGATATTCTTTGTTTTCTTCTAAAAAGGCTGCAAACTTAATTTCGGGTTTTGATGCTCTATTATATTCATAAAAAGGTTCTAAAGCGTGACTTTGTACTGCTTCTTTTTCCTCGTATAATTCATTGTAAATTCTTTCAATTGGCACTTCCCATTCGTAGTTTTGAACATCTTTTGTGGCGTTATTAGCTTTTTGCTCTTGCATTTCTTGATAACGCTCTTTTGCTTTTTCTATTAACTCAATAAAAATAGGTTGGTTTTGGTCGTACAGCATTATTTTAATGGCATCATATTCTATAATTCCGAAGTAGTCTTCAAAAAAGTATTTCATACCACCTTCCAAAACTGGCGTACTATCTACTGCCGCATAAGGTGCGATTAAACTTCTACAAAAGCTATGAAATAGCCTTGCCAATTCACTTGGTGTTTTTGCAAATTTTACTTTTTCGTTAACCAACACTATTTCTTCTTCGCCTGTTAAACGCAAATTTTCAGGGATTACAATTTCAATAGTATTTATATCAGTATTTATAAAACGTTTTTTTAATAATTGTTTATTGGTTTCAAAAAAATGGTCTGAACCCATTTCTCTTTTTAATTCCCAATTTAATTCTGCAATTTCATATAATGCTTTTCTGAAAGTGGCTCCCAAACGGTTACGGACTATTCGGGTATTGATATAAGTAGAATTCAATTGAACTGGCACATAGTTTTCTATTCTTCGTGCTTTGTTCATTGTAATATAGCTCATATCGTCCTTTACGATTTCGATTTGATTTTTACTTAAATTGGTAAAAACATATCCTTGGTTTAGTAACGGATTTGGATAATGTTTTTGTTCTGGCATACGCAAAATTCTACCTACTGTTTGAATGGTGAACGTAGTACTTTTTAATTCTCTAAAAATCAGTAATACTCCAGCTCTTGGACAATCCCAACCTAAAGCAATGGCTTGTTTGAATAACAAAACCTCGACCATATTATCGGGTTTTTCAATATCCTCAACATTGTCTTTTCTGCCTGATAACCAAACTGCCAGTTTATTATTATTGACCGTAATATTGTAGTTGTATTCAAGGTTTTGCAATACTACATCAATGTATTTTTCATCATCGGCTGTATTATTATCACTGGTATCGTTAGGTAATTGTATTAACAAAAGCGGATTTATTTTCACTCCCAGACTTTCATACGCTTGGCGCAATTCTTCTCTTTTTGCCAGTGCTTGTTCCAATAAAATTTCTTCTAATGAGCGACCTTGTTGTACAATGGTATCTAAAGCAGGATTTAGAATAATGCCTTCTTTTATCATTTCTTCGGCAATTACATCTTGGCGTTCTACCAAAGTTCTATAATCACTATTGGTTGTTGGTGTAGCCGAAACTCTAATTTCTATTTTTGGATATATTTTTTGCAATACTTCATTGGCTCTTTTGGCTGTTTTGGTATTGGCAAACATGTGTTCTTCATCAATAATGACAATGATTTCGGTATCGTTTAGTTTGGCTTTATTGATAAAATTGAATAGCGTTTTGCCACTTTCATTATCCTTAACCATTAAGTTTTTGTCCTTATTGATGCTTTCCCAGTTTAAAAATAAAACTTCGCTTGGTTGCAATTCGTTGTCCGAAATATCCTCAAAGAAAATAGGTTTTATAGAACGCATTTCGGCAAAATACCCTTTCAAGGCATTATAACTTTGAATGTATAGTTTGTTTGGCGCAATCCAAATGAAAGCTGCTTTGCGTTTTTCGAGATCATAGCGATTAGGCAACTCCTCACAAAACTGGTTTAAAAATGCTGCCATCATGATGGTTTTTCCAGCTCCTGTAGGTGCTTTAAAAATTAAATTATGACGGGCATTGGGCTTTTTTAATAACTTGAATAATTTCTCCGAAAGGTCATTAACGGCTTGGTCTTGGTATTTTTTTAATAGTATCATTGGTCTAATTTTTTAATTTCAACCTCCACAGCGTGTAGCAATTGTGCGGCACTTGGTAAATACAATTCATATTTACTGGCTAAAATATTTGTGTTGTTTTCTGGTAAACTAAATTTTACTAAAGTGTCGTTTTTATCGGCACAAAGTAATATTCCTATACTCGGATTTTCGTGTTCTAACTTTTCATTTCTATCAAAATAGTTCACATACATTTGCAATTGTCCTATATCTTGATGCGTAATTTTCTTGGTTTTAATTTCAATAATTACAAAACATTGCAAGATTCGATTATAGAAAACCAAATCCACAAAAAATTCATCGTCTTCTAATAAAATGCGTTTTTGACGAGCCACAAACGAAAATCCGTTGCCTAGTTCCAACAAAAATTCTTGCAAATTGGTAATAATAGCACTTTCTAAATCTTTTTCGTAATAGGCAGTTTCTCTTCGTAGTCCTAAAAACTCCAAGGTCATCGGGTCTTTGATGATTTCTTTGGCTTCGCTAGGCATTTTTTCGCCTTTGGCAACTGCCAAAACACTTTCTTTGTCGTTGCTCAATAATAGTCGTTCATACAACGAGCTGTTTATTTGTCTTTCTAATTGTCTAGAAGTCCAATGATTTTTGATGCTTTCGGCTATATAAAATTCTTTTTTATCAGCATCGTTTATCCGAGAAAGCAAGCGATATTGTGTCCAATTCAATTGCGAACGCAGTGCGTTCGCAATTGGAAATGCTAAATAAAATTTTCGCATTGTTTCTAATTGTCGAATACCAAAACCGCTACCATACACAGGCTCTAAATTTTGAGACAAGTATTTGTTGATATATTTGCCATAAGCTGCTCTTTCTTTTCCTTCTTGTTCTTCCTCTACAATGTATTTGCCTATTTCCCAATACATCAACGTGCGATGATGGTCTATGGAACGAACTGCATTTTCTCTGGTTCGCTCAATAACCAATCGAATTTTTTCTATTATATCTTTATTTATTAACTCTAGCATACTTTTTTATTTTGAATTATGACCGCAGTGCGGACATAATTGTAAAACTCTTATTATTAATTACTTATAATTACGTCCGCAGTGCGGTCGCATTTATAATTTTTTTATTTAGAATTGCAAACGACCCTCGTTTGTAATTGTAAAATACTTATTTTTAATCACTTACAATTGCAAACGTACTGCGTTCACCATCTTATTTAAGCGGTAAACAAATCATTTTCGGCAACATCATCTTCCATTGTTGGCACAAGTTCTCGTTTGGTTTTTGGCAATACATTTTGATAGGCCTTATAGATGGCATCGGGCAAAGCACAGAGTTCTACACAATGCGCTACTTCTTCAAAATCATCGGTATATGGATATTGACCGTTGCTGAAAACATATACTTTGATGCGGGTATTGGTTTTTTGAGTTTCTTTTAATTGTTTGATGATTTCAATACTATCGCTTATAAAAACATCATCATAAATAACTACCAATTGTGTTTTGATATCTTCAAAAACCACAATTGTAGCAACTCCCCCTTTGGGGGCTGGGGTTAGGGGGCTTGGCGCATAACAATCCTCCTTGATGCACAACAACTCCGTAGCTAATCTTGTGAGTTCTTTTTTGTTTTTTAACGATTTGGCGCGACCTACATAATCGGCTTTA
>JAYTNQ010000093.1:0-5036 GCA_043748255.1 Bacteroidota bacterium | reverse complement strand
TACCAGCAAGATTGCAAATACCAGAAAATATCAAAGAACAACTTATCGTCGAATTGTACAACAAATAATAATTGACTTAGTCGAAATTATGGCAATATTTAATTTTCAGAAACCCGATAAAGTTATCATGATCGATTCAACCGATTTTGAAGGCAAATTTGAATTTAGACCTTTAGAACCAGGTTACGGATTGACCGTTGGTAATGCACTTAGAAGAGTGTTGCTATCCGCTTTAGAAGGATACGCAATTACATCTGTTAGAATTGAAGGTGTAGATCATGAATTTTCTACTATCTCAGGTGTTGTTGAAGACGTTACAGAGATTATTCTAAACCTCAAACAAGTTCGCTTCAAACGTCAAATCGATGACGTTGACAATGAAGCCGTAACCATATCTGTTTCAGGTAAAGATAAATTAACTGCCGGCGATTTTCAAAAATTTATTTCAGGCTTTCAAGTACTCAATCCAGAACTTGTAATCTGTAATTTAGACAGCAAAGTAAACCTCAATTTCGAACTAACCATCGAAAAAGGTAGAGGTTACGTTCCAGCAGAAGACAACAAAAAACAAAATTTTGCAATTGGTACCATTTTTACAGACTCTATTTTTACTCCCGTAAAAAATGTAAAATATACCATCGAAAACTTTCGTGTTGAACAAAAAACAGATTATGAAAAATTGGTTTTTGAAATAAAAACTGATGGATCAATCAATCCAAAAGACGCACTCACAGAAGCAGCAAAAGTTTTAATACACCATTTCATGTTATTTTCTGACGAAAGAATCACATTAGAATCTGACGAAATTGCACAAACAGAAACCTATGACGAAGAGTCACTACACATGAGACAACTCCTCAAAACTCGATTAGTCGATATGGACTTATCAGTAAGAGCACTCAACTGCCTTAAAGCAGCAGAAGTAGATACACTCGGAGACTTGGTCTCTTTTAACAAAAATGACCTTATGAAATTCCGAAACTTCGGTAAAAAATCTTTAACAGAACTCGATGAACTCGTAGCTATTAAAAATTTACACTTCGGAATGGACCTAGCCAAATACAAATTAGATAAAGAATAATCTAATCCTGCTAAAGGCAGGGTTATATCGCCTATAACATGAGACACGGAAAAAAATTCAATCACCTTAGCAGACAAACTGGTCACAGAAAATCGATGTTAGCCAACATGGCATGCTCACTAATCGAGCACAAACGCATCAATACCACAGTCGCAAAAGCAAAAGCACTCAAACAATTTGTTGAGCCGCTAATCACAAAATCAAAAGACGATACAACACACAACCGTCGTATTGTATTTGCAAACCTTCGAAGCAAATATGCCGTTACAGACCTTTTTAGAGACGTAGCCGCAAAAGTTGGCGATAGACCAGGTGGATACACCCGTATCATAAAAGTTGGAAACCGTCTCGGTGACAACGCCGATATGGCTATGATCGAGTTGGTTGACTTCAATGAACTCTATAACGGAGGCAAAAAAGAAGTCAAAAAAGCCAAAAGCCGCCGTGGTAGCAAAACCAAAAAAGCAGACGAATCAGAGGAAACTGAAGCAGATGCAACTTCTGAAACCGCAGAATAAATTTTTTATAATTTTCCCCAAAAAAGACAAACCTCCAAGTTTGTCTTTTTTTTTGGAAGCACACCACCCCATTTTTCAAACTATCAGTCCTGCTGTACGCTATATCTTTTTGGATTTTCTGAAAAAGAAAATCCAAAAAGGATGCCGCTACATCAGGGCTATTATATTACTTATTTCTGTTTTCTAAACTTCTTGTCAAAAACATTTTGCCGTTTTGACCAATATCCATTGCTAATAATTCCAACTTATCAACAAATATACCCTCCGAAAATTGGCTTATTAACAATTTTTATTCATTACGTTTTTCAAAACACAACCCAAAAAGCACAATAAATAATTCAAAACTTTCAAATGAACTAAAACTTATCAACAAAGTGGTATATTGTGGTATAATGTGGTAAATATTTTTATATTTTTGCTATTATTCATATCAAACTTCAAATGCTCAATACCATAATCGGATCCTACGAATGCAAAGTAGATGCCAAAGGAAGACTGCTTCTGCCAGCACCACTCAAAAAGCAATTGACCACAACCCTTCAAGAAGGTTTTGTGTTAAAGCGCTCTGTATTTGATACTTGTCTTGAACTTTGGCCAATGACCGAATGGAATTTGATGATGCAAAAAATCAACAAACTCAATCGTTTTTCCAAAAAAAACAACGATTTTATCAGAAAATTTATGGCAGGCGTAAAAACCATCGACATAGACGATTTGGGCAGAATGCTCGTTCCAAAAGATTTGCTCGCCTTTAGCCAAATCACAAAAGATGTTGTTTTTACTTCAAAAGTAAACATTGTAGAAATTTGGGACAAAGATTTATATGAAAATGCAATCGCTGCTGGAGATACAGATTTTGGCGATTTGGCCGAAGAAGTGATGGGGAATCTAATAGACAACCAAGATGGAATATCATAACCCCGTTTTGCTTGCGCAATCTGTAAACGGCTTGAATATAAATCCAGACGGAGTTTATGTTGATGTTACCTTTGGTGGCGGTGGTCACTCGCGCGAAATATTAAAACATTTGGGAACAAATGGTAAACTTTTTGCCTTCGATCAAGATCAAGATGCTATCGCCAACACTATTGCAGACGATCGCTTTGTGCTTATAAACGAAAATTTTAGATTCATAAAACGCTTTCTTCGCTTTCATAACATCAAATCTGTTGACGGAATTTTAGCAGATTTGGGCGTATCCTCACACCAATTTGATGTTGCAGAGCGCGGTTTTTCTACCCGTTTTGATGCAGAATTAGACATGAGAATGAATCAAAAAAACGAACTCAACGCCTATATTATCGTCAATCAATATGACCACGAAAATCTAAAACGTATTTTTCTTGATTATGGAGAACTTAATAATGCAGCCCAAATAGCACAAACGATTATTGATGCCAGACTTGAAAATAGTATTACAAATACCGCACAACTTAAATTGATTTTGAGTCGCTTTTTGCCCGTAAACAAAAGCCATAAAGTGCTTGCTATCATTTATCAAGCCATTAGAATCGAAGTCAACCAAGAAATTGAAGTGCTCAAAGAATTTTTGTTACAAGCCTTAGAAATTTTAAACCCAAACGGCAGGTTAAGTATCATTTCATATCATTCGCTCGAAGATAGATTGGTAAAACGATTTATGAAAAACGGACAATTTGAAGGCGAACCCGATAAAGATTTCTTCGGAAATTTTAGCGTCCCTTTCAAAACCATTCAAAAATTAATTGTGCCTTCAACTGCCGAAATCCAACTTAACAACAGGTCCCGCTCTGCCAAACTGCGTATTGCCGAAAAAAAAGCAACCAAGATATGAAAAGCAGTATTTATAACATTCTAAAAGCCCGCTTTTTGATCAATGAAGACGCCAACAAAAACTGGCGGTTTATTGTATTCATCGTCATATTGGCCATTTTGATGATTGGAAATACCAACAAATATGAACAAAAAATTTTCAAAATATCAGCCTTAACCAATCAAGTCAAAGAATTGCGATCAGAATTTGTGGATCGTCGATCAGAATTGATGAAATTAAAAATGGAATCAACTGTAGCCGAAAAAATGTTGTCAAAAAACATTATTCCATCCGCCGTTCCACCCCTTAAAATTAAGGTTTTAAAAGAAAAAGAAAAAAGTTTTTTCAAAAAATTATGGCAATAGAAACCAAAAATATCTCTTTCAGAATTTACATTGTTGCTTTTGCCATCGTGATGATGGCGTGTGCAGTAGTGTTTAAACTTACTCATATTCAATGGGTTGAAGGAGAATATTATAAAAAATTAGCCAAAGAACGAACCGTAAAAAACTTTGTCATACCAGCCAATAAAGGCAATTTATATTCTGCCGACGGTAGCTTGTTAGCGACATCAATTCCAAACTACAAAATTAGATTTGACGCTATTGCTCCAAATGCAGATAATTTTAAAACTAACATAAGTGCGCTTTCAGACTCATTAGCCATAATGTTTGGAAAACCAAGTGCTTATTTTCAAACAGAATTGACTCGAGCAAGAGTTAATAAAAATCGGTATTACTTGATTGCCAGAGATTTGAGTTATACACAATATGTAAGAATTAAAAATTTTCCGCTTTTTAAATTAGGAACATATCGTGGCGGAATCATTATTGATCAACAAACCGTGCGTGAACACCCTATTGGAAAAATTGCCGAAAGAACAATCGGTTATGAGCGAATAGATGAAAACGGAAACCCAAGAACCGCTGGTATCGAGGGTGCTTTTAGCAAATATTTGAACGGGAAATCCGGCAATGTGTTGAAACAAAAAATCGCCAAAGATCAATGGAAACCTTTGCGAGACAATAATGAAGTAGAACCTCAAGATGGCTATGATGTGGTTTCAACAATAGACGTTTTTATTCAAGATATTGCACACCACGCTTTGCTCAAACAATTAGAAATATATGAGGCAGATCATGGTTGTGTGGTTGTGATGGAAACCAAAACAGGCGAAATCAAAGCTATTTCAAACCTTGGCAAAGGAAACGATGGCATGTATTATGAAAAATTAAACTACGCCGTTGGCGAATCACATGAACCAGGATCAACTTTCAAACTGCTTGATTTGATTGCTCTATTGGACGACAAATTGATAGACACAAGTGCCGTTTTTGACAGCAAAGGCGGGAAAATTTTATACAAAGGAAAAACCGTGGCAGACTCACACAAAGGAGGTTATGGAAAAATTTCTTTAGCGCGAGGCTTTGAAGTTTCTTCAAATACTGTGATGGTGCAAGCTGTATATAACAATTATGTCAAAAATCCCGAAAAATTTGTCAATAGAATCAATAGTTATGGTTTAAACAAACCTTTGGGTCTTCCATTTGATGGTGAAGGAAAACCCGTAATTCCACAACCAACAGACAAATCGTGGTCTGCTATTTCGCTCCCGTGGATGGCTTTTGGCTATGGTGTTTCGGTA
>JAYTNQ010000092.1:0-5037 GCA_043748255.1 Bacteroidota bacterium | reverse complement strand
TACAGATACTATCTGCAAAACCCAATTGGTGAGACAAATCGCAAAAAAAACGATAGGTAAAAAAATCGGGATGTATAGGTGCAAAAATAATTTGATCAAAGATAAAATCACTCAAAAAAAAGGTTGCTGTTCCCATGATAAGCACGGCAATCGTACTTCTAATGAGCATCCATCGCAAAACTTCAAGATGTTCCAAAAACGACATTTCTTTCATATTTTTTTTTTGTACCATTATATAATCCCTTCTTTTAAAATATCATGTAGGTGCAATATGCCTTTATACTCTTGATTTTCAAGTACTACCAATTGTGTGATGGCAAAATCTTCTAACAAATTCAGCGCATCAACCACCATTGCATTAGATTGAATTATTTTTGGATTTTGTGTCATAATATCTTGAGCGGTCAAATGTGCAAAAGTATCGTTTTTGCTTAACATTCTTCTAATATCGCCATCAGTTATAATTCCTAAAACCACATTTTTATCAACAACGGCAGTCACACCGAGTCTTTTTTCTGAAATTTCAAAAATCACTTGTTGAATAGTGGCATCGGCGGTAACCATTGGTTTGAGCGAATTTTCGAGCATATCTTGAACCCGAAGCAATAATTTTTTGCCCAATGCGCCTCCCGGGTGATATTTTGCAAAATCTTCGCTTTTGAAATCGCGCATTTCCATCAAGCAAACGGCCAAGGCATCGCCCATGACCAGTTGTGCAGTTGTAGAATTGGTTGGAGCCAAATTTAATGGGCAAGATTCAGAATCGACAGTAGTGTTAAGCACATAATTGGCTTCTTTTGCCAAAAACGAATTCATATTGCCAGTCATAGCAATTAAGGTGTTTCCAAATCTTTTCAGAATTGGAATCAAAACTTTTATTTCTGGACTATTGCCGCTTTTTGAGATACAAATTACAACATCTTGGGGCTGAACCATTCCTAAATCGCCATGAATCGCCTCTGAAGCATGCAAAAACAAGGCTGGAGTGCCTGTTGAATTGAGTGTTGCAACAATTTTTTGGGCAATAATCGCACTTTTTCCAATCCCCGAAACAACCAATCGCCCAGTAGAATTATGGACAATTTCTATCGTATTTTTGAAGCTATCATCAAGATAATCAACCAGTTTGGCAATAGATTTGCTTTCTGATAAAAAGGTTGCTTTTGCAGTCTCTAAAATATTTTTTTTTAAAATCAAAACAGTTTTTTTTAATAAGTTTGTATTTCATAAAGAATGTTGTATCTTTATGTTTTGCAAATTTATGTAAAATAATCTATAAAAAATGAATTCAAACGAAATCGACATCCATAAAGAACTAAAAAAATTTTTTGGTTTCAATCAATTCAAAGGACTTCAAGAACCTGTAATTAGAAGTATTCTAAGCGGCAAAAATACATTTGTAATCATGCCAACAGGTGGCGGAAAATCACTTTGCTACCAATTGCCCGCATTAATGAGACCAGGAACAGCAATTGTAGTTTCGCCATTGATAGCTTTGATGAAAAATCAAGTTGATGCAATGCGCAGTTTGTCTTCAGAAAACGGAATAGCTCATGTCTTAAACTCTTCGTTAAATAAAACCGAAGTTGCACAAGTAAAAGTTGACATCACCTCCGGGATTACAAAATTATTGTATGTGGCTCCAGAATCGCTCACCAAAGAAGAATATGTGACTTTTTTAAAAACCGTGCCCATATCATTTGTTGCCATCGACGAAGCACATTGTATTTCGGAATGGGGGCACGATTTTAGACCTGAATATAGAAATTTAAAAAATATTATCAAGCATTTGGGCGAGGTACCCATCATTGGACTCACAGCAACTGCAACACCCAAAGTGCAAGAAGATATACTCAAAAATTTGGATATGCCAGATGCAAATACCTTTAAAGCATCCTTTAATAGGCCCAATTTGTATTATGAAGTGCGAACTAAAACCAAAAATATTGAATCTGATATAATTAGATTTATAAAACAAAACAAAGGTAAATCTGGGATTATTTATTGTTTGAGCCGCAAAAAGGTAGAAGCTATTGCACAAGTTTTGCAAGTAAACGGTATTAGTGCCGTACCCTATCACGCAGGATTGGATGCAAAAACCCGAGCCAAACACCAAGATATGTTTTTGATGGAGGATGTAGAAGTAGTGGTAGCCACGATTGCTTTTGGGATGGGTATAGACAAACCCGACGTGAGATTTGTAATTCATCATGACATTCCAAAATCTTTAGAAAGCTATTATCAAGAAACCGGGCGTGGCGGACGAGACGGAGGCGAAGGACACTGTATGGCATATTATTCCTATAAAGACGTCGAAAAACTAGAGAAATTTATGACCGGAAAACCCGTTGCCGAACAAGAAATTGGTTTTGCATTGCTACAAGAAGTGGTTGCATACGCAGAAACATCCATATCGCGGCGAAAATTTTTGCTACATTATTTTGGCGAAGAATTTGATGGCGAAAACGGTGATGGTGCAGATATGGATGACAATGTTCGAAATCCAAAACCACAGGTTGAAGCCAAAAACCAAGTTGTCAAACTGATTGAAGTGGTTCGGGATACCAAACATTTATACAAGTCCAAAGAAATTATTTTTACCCTAATTGGTCGCATCAATGCGATGATCAAAGCGCATCGAACAGATGAACAAAAGTTTTTTGGCTCTGGCATCAAATTTGAAGAAAAATATTGGATGGCGCTCATCAGACAAATTCTTGTGGCTGGCTTCTTGTCAAAAGATATTGAAACTTATGGCATCTTGAAAGTTACACAAAAAGGTCTCGATTTTTTAGAAAATCCAAGCTCATTTATGATGTCTGAAGACCATGAATATAACGAATCTGAAGACGAAGCCATTGTCACCGCTTCAAAAGTAACCGGAATTGCAGACGAAATTTTGATGGGGATGCTACGAGATTTGCGCAAAAAAGTAGCCAAAAAAGTGGGTGTGCCACCTTTTGTCGTTTTTCAAGACCCTTCGCTTGAAGATATGGCACTCAAATATCCAATTTCGATAGAAGAAATGAGCAACATTCATGGTGTTGGAGAAGGAAAGGCTAAAAAATATGGATTAGAATTTGTCGCTCTTATAAAACTTTATGTCGAAGAAAATGACATCACCCGTCCAGAAGATTTGATTGTAAAATCTACGGGAGCTAACTCGACAAACAAACTTTATATCATTCAAAATATTGACCGAAAACTTTCGCTTGACGATATTGCTTCGGCAAAAGGTATGACCATGGAAACCCTTTTCAAAGAACTTGAATTGATTGTGTATTCTGGAACCAAACTCAATATCAAATACTGGATAGACGAGCTTCTTGATGATGAACAGCAAGATGAAATTCATAGCTATTTTATGGAATCTGAAACCGATAATATCGAAACGGCTCTCAAAGAATTTGATGGCGATTATGATATTGACGAACTTCGATTGATGAGAATAAAATTTATTAGCGAAGTTGCAAATTAATGATTATGAAACCTATGTGTTTGTATATCATAATTTTAAATCAATTTAACTAAATAATTACATAAAATAATGTTTACAGCAATTATTCCAAAATTACCAATGCGTGACAAAGCAATTACGCTACAATTTTATAAACATTATTTGGGTTTTAATGAATTTGGGAATGATGATTATGAAGAATATTTAATGATTCGAAAAGACGAAATTGAATTGCATTTTTTTGAGTTCAAGGAATTAAATATTAAAGAAAATGACGGTCAAGTTTATATCAGAATTGAAAATATAGACGCCTATTACAAAACACTTTTAGAAAAAAACACCAAAATTCATCCAAACGGACAGCTGCAAATAAAACCTTGGAATCAAATAGAATTTGCTGTTTTGGACCCAGATTATAATCTACTTACTTTTGGTCAAAATGTATTGTCAAAACCTATATAAATTTGTTTACTTCAAATAAAATTTCAAACAAATAGCAAACCATTTTGGATTAAAAAAACCTATTTTTGCAAAAAAAATAATAATTTTATGACAAATACCGAACAAATCAAAGGTATTGTAGAGCGTCTTGGTGCGTTGAGGAGGTATCTTTGACATTGATGCCAAACAAATAGAAATTACAAACGAAGAAGAGAAAACATTTGCCCCTGATTTTTGGAACAATGCTAAAGAAGCCGAAATCATAGTAAAAAGTTTGCGAACCAAGAAAAAATGGGTTGAAGATTATGACAAAGCTACTGCAATGGCAGAAGAATTGCAATTAGCTTATGAATTCTATAAAGAAGGAGAACTTTCTGGAGAAGAATTAAACCAACAATATGACGCAACAAATAGTCACATTGAAGATATTGAATTCAAAAATATGCTCTCTGATGAAGGAGATACTTTGAGCGCAGTACTTCAAATTACTGCTGGTGCTGGAGGAACAGAAAGTTGTGATTGGGCAGAAATGCTAATGAGAATGTACATGATGTGGGGCGAAAAATATGGTTATAAAATAAAAGAACTTAATTTTCAAAAAGGAGAATCGGCTGGAATTAAGACTGTTACGCTCGAATTTGAAGGCGATTATTCTTTTGGATATCTCAAAGGAGAAAATGGAGTGCATCGATTGGTGCGAATTTCTCCCTTTGATAGTAATGGGAAACGACACACTTCATTTGCATCAGTATATGTTTATCCGTTAGCCGATGATACTATTCAAATTGATATTAATCCTGCTGATATTTCGTGGGAAACGATGCGGTCAAGTGGTGCTGGAGGACAAAATGTAAACAAGGTAGAAACCGCAGTACGTTTACGACATCATCCTACTGGAATTATTATTGAAAACTCGGAAACACGATCGCAATTAGATAATAAAACCAAAGCAATGCAATTGTTAAAATCGCAATTGTATGAAATAGAACTAAAGAAAAAACAGGCATTACGTGATGAAATTGAAGCCAATAAAATGAAAATTGAATGGGGTTCACAAATAAGAAATTATGTAATGCATCCCTATAAATTAGTAAAAGATGTACGCACAGGTCACGAAACTAGTGATGTAGATGGAGTTA
>JAYTNQ010000091.1:0-12838 GCA_043748255.1 Bacteroidota bacterium | reverse complement strand
TATCCCCGATGTAGCGGTATCCTTTTTTTGATTTTTTTTTCAAAAATCAAAAAAAGATTTAGCGTGCAGCGGGACAGGTGGTTTGGTGTATTGGATGTTGTGATCCAAAATTGAGTTAAGAAAGTAGTTTTTTTTGTACTTAATTTTGGTTTGAATTGGTTATATTTGCGGCATTAAATTTTAGATTTCAAAATGCTGTCATTTTTTTTTATTTGCTTTCTGGTTGTTGTATTGATACAGTTTTTTTATTATATTGTTGTTTTTGGAAAGTTTGGGTTTGTGAAGCCAAAATCAAATTCTCCAAAGAAGGTGTCTGTTTCTGTGATTGTTTGTGCGAAGAATGAATTTGAGAATGTTCAAAAATTTATTCCGATATTGGCAACTCAAGATTATCCAGATTTTGAAATTGTATTGATAGATGATGCGTCGAGTGATGAAACTTTGGAGGTTTTTGAGGGTTTTGAGAAGCAGTTTTCAAATGTCAGATTGGTAAAAGTGGTAAATAATGAGGCGTTTTGGGGAAACAAAAAATTTGCTCTAACTATGGGTATCAAGGCTGCAAGAAAGGATTATTTGCTTTTTACAGATGCAGATTGCTATCCGAGTTCGCCGAATTGGATTTCTGAAATGACTTCTCATTTTAGTTTTCAAAAAACGATGGTTTTGGGTTATGGAGGTTATGAAAAAAAAGCTAATTCTTTTTTAAATAAATTGATTCGATTTGAAACGATAATCACCGCTACACAATATTTTTCTTGGGCTCGATTTGGCAGACCTTATATGGGAGTTGGTCGAAATCTTGCTTATAAAAAGAGTGAATTTTTTAGGGTTGATGGTTTTAAGAGTCATCTTCAAATTCGCTCTGGCGACGACGATTTGTTTGTAAATCAGGTTTCGAATAAAAAAAATACAACAATATGTTTGAGTCCTGAAAGTTTTACGTATTCTGTTGCTAAGACAACTTTTAAGGAATGGCTCTTACAAAAACGACGGCATATTTCTACAGCAGGTCATTATAAAGCTTATGATAAAGTACAGTTGTCTTTGTTTTTTGGGTCTCAACTGTTGTTTTTGATTCTTGCTGTTTTGCTCCTATGTTTTGAATATTTGCCGATTGTAGTTTTAGTTTTGGTTTTGCTTCGGTATATATTTGTGATGATTGTGATGGGGTTTTCTGCTTCAAAACTTAGGGAGAAAGATTTAATTGTTTGGTTTCCAATACTTGAAATAGTTTTAATCTGGATACAAATGAATATATTTGTAACCAATCTTTTTTCAAAACCAAATCATTGGAAATAAAACTTCAAATAGACAGAGCCAAACTGGGCGATCAAACGGCATTTACAACGCTTTTGGATTTCTATTGGAATGAAGTGTATGGATTTATGCTCAAGCGTACTGAAAATGAAACTGATGCAGAAGATATTGTTATAGAAACTTTTGCGAAAGCATTTGACAAGATCGCTAGCTATAATCCAGAATTTCAGTTCAATACGTGGCTTATAGCTATTGCCAAAAATGTTCATATCGACCTTTTGCGAAAAAAAAAGACTCAAATTTTTGTAGAAATTTCCGATTCGCAAGAGCAGCAGGCTTATCGAGTTGCAGATACTGCTTTGACGGTTGAAGACCAGCTTATTGCAGATCAAAATCTTTCGCAGTTGCTATTGTATATTAAAGTTTTAAAACCAAAATATCAAGAAGTTATTCAACTTCGTTATTTTCAAGAATTGAGTTATCAAGAAATTGCTATCAAAATTAATGAGCCTTTGAACAATGTAAAAATTAAATTGTTGCGAGCCAAGAAATTATTAGCGGAACTCATAAAAAAATAAATTTTTAATACAATGGTTTTTTTCAATTTTGAAACTTAAACAAAAACATATACATTTACGCATCGAAAATCTAAAAGAATTATAACCCATGAAAAAAAATCTAATGGCAATAAGCGCATCTTTACTTCTTGGCAGCACCGCAATTGCACAACAAGTAGTTTTTGAAGAATTTGATTTGAATAATGGTCTTCATGTTATTTTGCATCAAGACGCATCTGCACCAACCATAATCACGTCTGTCATGTATCATGTAGGTGCAAAAGACGAGGATCCATCTAGAACAGGATTTGCTCATTTTTTTGAACATTTGCTTTTTGAAGGAACCGAGAACATCAAACGAGGAGAATGGTTTAAAATAGTAACTGCTAATGGCGGGGTGAATAATGCCAACACTACCGAAGACCGTACCTACTATTATGAAGTTTTTCCGTCAAATAATCTTGAATTGGGATTGTGGATGGAGGCCGAGAGAATGTTGCATCCGGTGATTAATAAAATTGGTGTTGATACTCAAAACGAGGTCGTTAAGGAAGAAAAAAGACTTCGATATGACAACAGCCCTTATGGAGAAATTATTCCGCAGGTTAAAAAAAATATTTTCAAATTGCATCCTTATAGGTGGACTACGATTGGCTCTATGGAGCATCTTGACGCAGCCACATTAGAGGAGTTTCAAGCCTTTAACAAAAAATATTATGTACCAAACAATGCTGTTTTGGTTGTAGCAGGCGATTTTGATAAAGAGCAAGCCAAAACATGGGTCAAAAAATACTTTGGTATCATTCCGAATGGGAACCCTATAGCCAGACAACACTTTGTTGAAGAGCCTATCTTGCAAACCATAAAGGCTACTTATGAGGATGCAAATATTCAAATTCCGATGGTTGTTGCTGCCTATAGAACACCGAGTATGAAAACCCGAGATGCCAGAGTATTGGATATGATTTCGACGATATTGAGCGACGGAAAAAGCTCGAGATTGTATAAAAAAATTGTTGATGATAAAAAAATAGCACTTCAAATAGGTGCTTTCAATTATTCGCAAGAAGATTATGGCACCTATATTTTATACGGATTGCCGTTATCACCTTTTACTTCGGCAAACATCATCACCGAGGTCGATCAAGAAATTGTAAACCTGCAAACCGAGTTGATTTCTGAAAAGGAATTTGAAAAATTACAGAATAAATATGAAAATCAATTTGTGAACAAAAATGCTGGAATAGAAGGAATTGCGAGTAGTTTGGCAACCTATTATATGCTCTACAAAGATGTCAATTTGATAAATACCGAAATGAATATCTATAGGTCAATTACCCGCGAAGAAATCAGGGCTACGGCCAAAAAATATTTGAACCCCGAGCAGCGATTGCTATTAGACTACGTTCCTGCCAAAGAAAAAGAGCAAAAATAAAAACTAGCAACATGAAAAAAATAATCCTAATATTAATAAGTTTGTTCCTCACGACAATGACGCATTCTCAAATCATACCACAACCAAAACCAGGAGCAGCCCCGAGTATCAAAATAGGAAAACCACAATCTTTTGTGCTCAAAAATGGCTTGAAAGTAATGGTCGTTGAAAACCATAAATTACCGCGAATTTCTTTCAATCTAACACTCGATAATTTGCCATATCTTGAAGCCGACAAAAAAGGCGTTTCAGATATGACAAGCGCCTTGATGGGAAGCGGAACAGACAAAATTTCAAAAGATGCATTCAATGAGGAAATTGATTTTCTGGGAGCCAATATTGACTTCTCGGCAAATGGAGCCTCTGCCAACTGTTTGTCAAAATTTGGACCACGAGTTTTAGAATTAATGGTTGAAGGAGCACTTCATCCAAAATTTACACAAACAGAATTTGACAAAGAAAAAGCCAAAATTATTGAAGGTTTAAAATCTGAAGAAAAAAGTGTTTCGTCTGTATCTGCAAGAGTAAACGAAGCTTTGACATTTGGAATCAATCACCCAGCGGGCGAATTTTTGACCGAAAAATCTTTAAATACAGTCACTTTAGACGATGTTGTAAAAAATTACAAAACCTATTTTGTACCTACAAATGCCTATTTGATAGTAGTGGGTGATGTGAAATTCAAACAAACAAAAGCAGTTGTAGAAAAACTTTTTGAAAATTGGAAACCAACCCAATTGCCAACTCAAACCTATCCAAATCCGAAAAATCTAACACAAAGTGAAATTAACTTTATAGATATGCCAAATGCAGTGCAATCTGAAGTAGCAGCGATTAATTTGGTAGATTTGAAAATGACAGATCCAGATTACTTTGCCGCTATCATTGCAAATCAAATTTTGGGTGGCGATTTTAACAGTTATATAAATATGAATCTCAGAGAAGTTCACGGATGGACTTATGGAGCAAGATCAGCTATTGGCGCCGATAAGTATATCACAAAATTTAAAGTGTCAACACAGGTGAGAAATGCCGTAACAGATAGTACTGTGGTAGAAATATTCAAAGAATTAAAACGAATTCGAACCGAAAAGGTAGCAGACGAAATGTTGCAAAATGTAAAAGCAGGTTATGTAGGCAGATTTGTCATGCAAATAGAAAAACCCCAAACCATTGCCTCCTATGCCCTGCGAATTCAAACGCAACAACTGCCATTAGATTTTTATGAAAACTACATCAAAAATATCAATGCCGTGACCGCAGAAGATGTGCTTCGGGTAGCCAACAAATACTTTTTGGACCAAAATATGCGGATGATTATCGTAGGAAAAGCTGCCGATGTACTACCGGGATTGGAAAAGTTGAATATACCAATCAAGTATTTTGATCGTTATGCAAACGAAATAGAAAAAAGCGCAGCCAAAAAAGAACTTCCAAAAGACATCACAACAAAAAAAATCCTTGACGCCTATATTCTCGCTATTGGCGGAATAGATGCCGTGAATTCAGTAAAATCTCTCGCCATAATTGCAAAAGGATCAGCCCAAGGTGTCGAAATTGTATATACAAAAAAAGTAACTAGCAGCAACAAACTGTCAGAAACTATTGAAGTGATGGGGCAAAGCATGAAAAAAGTATTTGACGGACAAAAAGGATATCAAGAACAAGCCGGTCAAAAAATACCATTAGAAGAAAGTGATATTGCCTCTATGAAAGTCTATTCGATACCCTTTCCAGAATTGTCGTTAATAAACAGTAGCACCGTAGAATTATCTGGCATAGAAGTCATTAACGACAAAGAAGCCTACGTTTTGAAAGACGGAAAACGCAGTTTTTATTACGAAATTACAACAGGCCTAAAAATCGCCGAGACCGAAGAAGGCGAGGCATCACCTGGGCAAAACCTAACAATTACAATACCTTATGACGATTATAGAGCAGTAAGCGGCATAAAAATTCCATTTAAAACAGCTTTTAACATCGGTGTCGAAGTCAATCTGAAAGTTACCGATGTAAAAATAAACGAAACCATAAACGAAGAAGATTTCAAATAAACCATAAAAAACAACCCGAAAAGTCGTTTTTTTTGTGCATTTAAGTTTTTATTTTGGCGCACACCAACCGTCCACTACCCTACCCGTCCCGCTGCACGCTATATCTTTTTGGATTTTCTGAAAAAGAAAATCCAAAAAGGATGCCGCTGCATCGGGGCGAATTTAGCCATACAAGGCTTTCAAAACGTTTTGAATTGGAAATATTAGTAGCTTGTCACTCCATAGAAATCAAATAAAACACCAACAAAAAATGCCCAAAAAAGACAACAACTACTTTGATAAAACTAAAAAACCAATACTTCAACTCCAAAAATACTCGAAACAAACAAAAGGAGAATTAAAACAACAGTTTATTTTGAAATTCCAAACTGTGTAATATTGGTTTTTTTGACAAAAATAATTTTAAAAAAATCAAACAAATGATTAAGTAAAAAATGTAGCATTTTGATGTTTTTTGACCACAATTCATTTAATTTTAGCCTATTTTTGCCAAATAAAAAATAGAAAACTACATGAAATCAACATTTAAACGGTCTTTTTTAGGTTTGTTTTTGATATTAACACAAATAGGCTTTGCGCAGGTTTACAAGTTCAAGGCGAGTGGATTTAGTATTCTCGAAAAAAACGAACAAGGCAAATGGGGCGAATGGAGCGAGTTTGAAAATTCGGATCTGATCATCACGCTCGACGGCAAAAAAGACCGTGTCGTGGTGGCTTCTCAAGAAATTCAGCTGTATAAAATAGTGTCTTATGGTCAAAAAATATCTACCATATTTGACGAAACAATACCGCTAAACTGCATAGATAATGCTGGGGGCAACTGTACAATATTGATTGTCACCAGAAAAAATCAAAACAATAGAAAACAATTTTATATCAACTATGAAGACCTAAAAATTGTGTATAATGTGTATGAATACTTATAATGTTGTCAAAAAAGATACTGTTTTGATCAAGTCTTTTTCGTTTTTTAGATCTATTTTTTGGTCTTTCAAAAAAGTTTCCACGATGTCTTTTTTGTCCATATAAAATTTTATTAGGGCTTTTTTGTTTTTTGGAAAAAGCACAATTTCACTGTTTTGGGTTTTAAGAAAATAGCTTGGATCTTGGGGTTGGTATTTTGCAGGCATATTCATTTCGAGCGATGTTTTGGCAGTTTTTGCCTCGCTAAGCAAGATTATTTCTTTTTTGTAAAGCGACATTTTTCTGATTCAAAAAGCGAAATCAAATAGCCTTTTGTTAGAATCTTGTCTTCGTTTATATAATCCAAAAGCCTAAAATTTTGATTGTTGTGAGAAAAAACGATATTATCAAAATCTTGAATTTTATCTAAAACCAAAGTATCATTTGTGACCGAAATAAATTCAAACTCGTCTGAAAATGTATTGTATCGCATTTTTGCAATTTGGGCAACGGTAGCTACTTTTGCGTCCAAAAATCTGTATTCCATATAGGGTGAACCTTTAGGTTTTTCCATTTCTTGGTCTGGATTTCTAAATATTTTTCCAGCATGATTTGGGTCTAAAACTTCGTATCTGAAATTAACACCCCGGTTTTGGGCATTGGCTAGATTGATGACAAATACAAAAAAAAGGATGTTGAGATGGGTTTTCATATTTTTGGTTTTTAGGTTGTAATGACTTCACAAATTTACAGCTTTTTTTTGAGATGTAATTTAAAACGCAACGCTTTTTATGTGCGCCAGATGATGTTGGCAGTGCCACGCATATAGTGCGATGGCTTCTTGAATGCTATATTTTTTTTGGTGTTCGGGGTGTATATAGCATTTTTGAAAGTCGCTGTCGTCAAGTTGTTCGATCATAAAACATATTTTTTGATGAAGGGCGTCCAGTAGTTGAAGCGATGGCGCAATGTTCATAATACAGTTTTCTGGAAGTTGCCCCCAGCGGTCTTCATAGTAGAATTTGATTGTTGGGGTGTCTTCTGTAAGTGTCCATTTGAGGCGGATATAGAAATTGAGGTGGCTGTCGGCACAATGGTGCACAACCTGCCGAATAGTCCAACCGGCAGGCCTGTAGGTAGTATCTAATTGGCTGTCTGTAAGGTGGTTTACTACTGCTTTGAGCTGGTCTGGAAATGTGGCTATCGTGTTGATATAGTTACTAATTTTGCTGGGGGTGTATGTTTTTGGGGTTTCAAATTGTCCTATGGGATATTGAAGGTTTGTGTCTTTCATTTGGTTTTGGTTTTATTGAGACAAATATAGATTTTTTTTGAAAATATTTGGTGTGTGTAATAGCAAATGTGTAGAATAGCCCGGATAGTAGTGGAAATCCTTTTGCAAAAAAAAGCCGTTTTTTTGCTGGCTTTGCAGAGCGACCAAAGGAAGCTCCTGCAAAGGCTTGCAAAAAAGGCTTTTTTTGCAAAAGATTGTAGCGGATAGCCGGATTGGCTTCAAAAAAAGAAAAAAAATGTTGTAGTTTTGCTTTATGGAAATTCCGTTGGCAGAGCGCATTAGGCCGCAGTGTTTAGAAGATTATATCAGTCAGTTGCATTTGGTAGGGCCACAGGGCGCGCTGACGCAACAGATTGAGCGTGGAATTGTGCCGAGTTTGATTTTGTGGGGGCCACCCGGAACTGGCAAAACGACATTGGCGCAGTTGATTGCACAAAAATCGGGACGTCCATTTTATGGCTTGAGTGCCATAAACTCTGGGGTTGCCGCAGTTCGAGAAGTGATTGAAAAGGCCAAGGCGAGCGGAGGCATGTTTACGCCAAAAAACCCAATTTTGTTTATCGATGAGATTCACCGCTTTAGCAAGTCGCAGCAAGATTCGTTGTTGGCAGCGGTAGAAAAGGGCTGGGTGACTTTGATTGGTGCCACGACAGAGAACCCAAGTTTTGAGGTGATTCCGGCGTTATTGTCCCGCTGTCAAGTCTATGTTTTGCAAGCTTTTTCAAAAATAGATTTAGAATTATTGCTGCAACGTGCAATGACTGTTGATGTTATTTTGAAAAAAAAACAAATTGAGTTGATAGAAACCGAGGCATTGTTGCGGCTTTCGGGCGGAGATGGGCGCAAGTTGTTGAATATTTTTGAACTCGTCTTCAATGCAACTCCAGGTGATGTAGTTCAGATTTTGAACGATAGGGTTTTGAAATTGGTGCAGCAAAATACAGTTTTGTATGACAAATCTGGAGAGCAGCATTATGATATTGTATCGGCTTTTATCAAATCTATTCGTGGTAGCGACCCGAATGCAGCTGTATATTGGCTTGCGAGGATGATTGAGGGCGGCGAGGATGTGAAGTTTATTGCACGCAGAATGCTTATTTTGTCGAGCGAAGATATTGGAAATGCAAATCCTACGGCTTTTGTGATGGCAAACAACACCTTTCAGGCTGTAGCCATTATTGGCTATCCCGAAAGCAGGATTATTTTGAGCCAATGCGCAGTTTATTTGGCCACCTCGCCCAAAAGCAATTCGAGTTATCTTGCTATTGCTGAAGCACAAAAATTGGTCAAACAAACAGGCGATTTGCCAGTGCCAATCGCCCTTCGCAATGCGCCAACTGCACTGATGAAAGAGCTTGGCTATGGCGACAAATATTTGTATTCACACAATTTTGAAAACAATTTTGTAGATCAATCTTTTTTGCCCGAAGCAATATCTGGAACCGTTTTATATAACCCAGGTCAAAACACAAGAGAAAAAGGCACACGAGAATTTTTGAAAAACCGTTGGAATGGTCGGTATGAATATTAGAAAATATGCTTTAATTCCAATAAATTAACAATCTGAACAACTTCAATGTCAATAGATTGCCGATTCGGATTGAAAAAAATCGCATCAATTCCAAAGTCAAGAGCACCTTTAACATCTGCATCAATACAATCACCAATCATTACAGCATTTTGTTTGTGCGTTTTGGCTTGCAAAAGTGCATATTCATAAATAACCGGACTTGGCTTTTTTTGTCCCGCCAATTCAGAATTGGTGATCGTTTTGAAATATTTTTGCAAACCAGCATTATTGATTTTTTTTTGCTGTACCTGGGCAAATCCGTTCGTGATAATATGCAAATTGTACTTCAAAAATAAATAATCCAACGTTGCAAAAGCCCCTTCAAAAAGATGGTTGCTTTTGGGTAATAATTCGATATAATCTGTAGCAATTTGATCAATTTTCAGATCAGAAATAAGATAGCCAATAGCATCAAACGATTCCTTTAACCGACTGTATCGCAGCTGATTGTGGTCGATTTTATTGTTTTGAAACAATTTCCAACATGCCTGATTAATCGGGATGTATGCCTCCATAAAATCAAGCAAATTGACATTCGGAAATTCCTGCTCAAAAATAGTTTCAAAAGCAATATACGAGTTTTTGTCAAAATCCCAAAGGGTATGATCTAGGTCAAAAAAAAGATCTGTTTTGTTGGTCATCATTTTAGAAAAGACAGTTTTTATAGCTTTCAAACTTTTACAAAAATAACAAAAATGATTTTACAACCGTTGCAAAACTTATCTTATTTTTACATTTTTGGCGCACACCTCCCCTACTCTCATACCACCCGTCCCGCTGCACGCTATATCTTTTTGGATTTTCTGAAAAAGAAAATCCAAAAAGGATGCCGCTGCATCGGGGCGAAATGAGACCAATTGGGCTTCAAAGACGTTTTTTGAAAATCATATTAATCACCCCGAATCCACAAAGTTTGTTATCCTGAAAGTATTTCAAGGCTACATCTACACAAAGAAAATTTGGTAAAAAAACCCCAACAACACGAAACCCAAAACATAATATTTTTTGTTTTGAAAGTAGTTTCTTCCAAAACAGTTTTTCAACCTATACCAATTCAGAAGATCCTTTCAAGATGACAAACTACGTGCTGGCAAAACTTGTAGCGCAACTTAGGTTGAAAAACCCTGAATCACAGATCCAAATTCAAAATCTAAAACATAAAAAAACCTCTCGATTGCTCGAGAGGTTTTTATTTTCAGCTATTGCAAATTTACATTTAAGCTGTTAGATTAATAAACCACTTTTTTGGTAACAACACTGTTGTCATCCGCCGTAATTTGAACCAACAACACCTGTTGTTCCGCTTTCAAATTCGTGAGGCTTGTAGTTTTTGCGTTGATGTTTGATTGCTCAAATACCAATCTACCTCTTGTATCAAACACTTTTACAGCTTTCATTGTTACTGCTCCGGCATTGATATTTAAAACATTGTTTTGTTTGAATATCACAACCGAATTAGATTCAAATTTAGGTGTTTGTGTTGTCAACAAATTGTCATATACAATCTCAAATCTCGTGTTGTCTGCCCCAACGGTAGCAGCAAACGTATAAGATGAGAGTTTCAAATCATTTATAGTACCCGTAACATTATCTTTCAAATAAATATTTTGAGAGTCAAACAAACCATCAACATGATCAATCGAAATCGTGTATGTATCTGCAGTTTGAGCATTAAAGCCCATTGGCACTACATCTGTAGTAGCAAATGGCAATGCACGACCTTGAATTACATAAGCTTCGTTGTTCAATACTGTCGAAATTGTACTACCAACTGCATTCAATTTACCATCGATAGATTCATCAATACCTTGTGTAGCACCTGGCAAATAACCCACTAATATTTGATTATATGCTTGTGTCGCAGTATTCAAGTTCAACCAAATACGACTCTTGTCTGTATCTGATGTTCTAAAGAATTGACCATTGTTGTTGCCATTTCTCATCGAATTATTGAAAACAGCTTGGGTTCCTGTTGCTGTGTACAGCATAAACCCTTGACCTGTTTGAATCGTTCCGTTTGGAGCAATACCACCAGATTGAGATGCAACAGGACCTGTGGCATTATAACTGGCATAATTTGAAGAGAATGAACCTTGCAAGAAGTGAGTCCAGAAATAGAATGTTCCAGGATTTGCAGCCAATAATGCTGCCGCACTAATTGGCGAAGGGTAAGGATTTCCAATCAAATTGAAACCTAATCCATTATGTGAAATTGGAATCGAAATATCACCAGTTCGAGGTGTTCCAATAAATGTTCCATTAAATGCAGCTTGAGACGCATTAGTTGGGAAATTGTTTGGAGCACGTACAGAATATCCTTTTGCTAAAGCAAAATCAGTTGTCAATGGATCAACTGCTACAAATGAAGAAGTTGACTCATTCAATTCATAAAAACGACTAGAACCAACAGGTGGTGAAACCGTTTGTGGTGAAAACGCTTTTAAATTCTGAGCTTCAACCGGAGATGACCAATAGGTATAATCCAATCTTCTCATCATAGTGTTGCGTTTTGCGGTAATAGCACCACTGTTTTGCAAAGTTGTTGTAGAACCTGTTTGAATCAAATTCGCATTATTTTCAAAAGTCAAGCTACTTCCTGTCGCAACCGTTACCGCATTAGTAATGGTAAAGTCAGAGCCTGAAGGAACAACCACTATAGCATTGTTATTTACCGTCAATGAACAAGCAGATAAATCGCCCGCAAGATTGTAATTTCCGGCAATTATTGCACCTGTTGTGCTATTTGGAGCGCCATTTGTCCATACAGTACCTGTCCAAGTTGTTGCATAAACGGTCAATACCAAATATTCAGTATGACAACCCGATACCACAGAATAAGTACCCGCAGTCGTATAAGTCAAACCATTCAATGCCCATGTATAAGTACCACAAGCGGTAACCGTTGACGTGTTAGTTGTATTTGGTGTGATGGTCAATGCCAAATATTGGGTATGACATCCACTGACAACGGAATAAGTACCGGTAGTGCTGTAAGTCAACCCATTCAAAGCCCATGTATAACTACCACATGCTGTTGCGGTAGTAGTGCTACTTGTACTTGGTGTGATGGTCAATGCCAATGTTTCGGTATGACAGCCTGATACTTTAATATAGTTTCCAGAGTTGGTGTAGGTCATGCCGTTGGCTGTCCAAGTATAAGTATCACATGCCGTTACTGGCGTAGTGTGGGCTGTACTTGGCGTGATGGTCAATGCCAATGTTTCGGTGTGACATCCTGTTACTACTGAATACGTGCCAGAAGCAGTATAAGCTGTGCTGTTAACACTCCATGTATAGGTATCACATGCCGTTACGGTAGTTGTAGTTGTAGTTAATGGTGTTACGTTAATGGTCAATGTTGCTGTAGTAGCGCACTGCCCAAAAGTTGGTGTAAAGGTATAGATGGTAGTAGCCATATTGTCTAAAGCAGGAGACCATGAACCCGTATATCCGTTTAACGAAGTAGTTGGCAAAGCGCTTAATGCATCGCCCGCACAGATAGAGGCAACCGCGCTAAAAGTTGGAGTAATGTTTGGGTTTACCGTAATTTTTACAGAAGAAGAATTCTCTACAGCGCAAGCTCCTGATTGCACAACCGCTCTATAATAAGTGTCCGTAGTTAAAGTTGGTGTAACCAATGTTGTTGCAGTAATAGCAATATCCGTTGGTGTCGTAAATCCAGCGTCTGATGCAGACTGCCATTTGATTACCGATCCCACATGACCACTTAATGATAATGAAACACCGGTACCAGAACAAATGGTTTGG
>JAYTNQ010000090.1:0-1831 GCA_043748255.1 Bacteroidota bacterium | reverse complement strand
ATCATGGCAGTGGCACATTGCGCACGATGCTGGGCAATATTGATTTTGAATATGGCGACTATCTCATTATTCCAAGAGGTGTGATTTATCAAATAGATTTTCAAACCTCACAAAACCGCCTTTTTTATGTCGAATCATTCGCTCCTTTTTATACCCCAAAACGATACAAAAACGAATCTGGACAACATTTAGAACATTCCCCTTTTTGTGAACGCGATTTTAAGCTACCAACCCATTTAGAAACACACGATCAAAAAGGAGATTTTTTGATCAAAATCAAAAAAGAAGGCATGATCCACGAAATTGTATATGCTACACACCCATTTGATGTAGTGGGCTGGGATGGTTACAACTTTCCGTACGGCTTTAGCATACACAATTTTGAGCCAATAACAGGTCGTGTGCACCAACCGCCTCCGGTGCATCAAACATTTGAAACCGCCACTTTTGTAGTATGTTCATTTTGCCCTAGGATGTATGATTATCACCCAAAAGCAATACCTGCGCCATATAACCACAGCAACATTGACAGCGATGAAGTGATATATTATGTAGATGGCGATTTTATGAGCCGAAACAATATCGAGCAAGGACATATCACATTGCACCCAAAAGGCATTCCGCATGGCCCCGCACCCGGAGCGATGGAGCGCAGTATTGGACACACACAAACCCTCGAATTGGCCGTGATGGTAGATACTTTTAGACCGCTTATGGTAACAGACGAAGCTATGAAAATAGACGATGGAAAATATTATAAATCATGGTTAGACTAAAAACGTTTTAACCCAAACCCACAAAACATGCAGCCAACAGAATATACATTAGAAAAAATTTTTAGCGAAGCCCAAGATTTCTTACCGCTGTTGGGTACAGATTATGTAGAGTTTTATGTAGGAAACGCCAAGCAATCTGCACATTTTTATAAAACCGCCTTCGGATACCAATCCTTGGCTTATGCCGGATTAGAAACCGGAGTTCGCGACAGAACCTCGTATGTGTTGCAGCAAGACAAGATCAGGCTGGTTTTGACAACCCCACTCACGGCAGACTCGCCTATAAACGATCATTTAAAAAAACATGGCGACGGCGTAAAAGTGGTTGCACTTTGGGTAAATGACGCCACCGCAGCCTATCACGAAACCACAAGTAGAGGCGCACGCTCATTCATGCCCCCAACAATAGAACAAGATGAACATGGCCAAGTGGTGCGCTCGGGCATATATACCTATGGCGAAACCGTGCATATATTTGTAGAACGAAAAAACTATAATGGCGTGTTTTTGCCCGGCTATATCCCCTGGAAATCAGACTATAATCCAACCCCGGTTGGGCTCAAATATATAGACCACATGGTAGGCAATGTCGGCTGGAACGAAATGAATACTTGGGTCAAATTTTATGAAGACGTGATGGGATTTGTCAATTTTTTGTCCTTCGACGACAAGCAAATTCACACCGAATATTCCGCCCTGATGAGCAAAGTAATGTCAAACGGCAATGGCAGAATCAAATTCCCAATCAATGAACCCGCCAAAGGCAAAAAACGATCACAAATAGAAGAATATTTAGATTTTTATGGCGGCCCAGGCGTTCAGCATATCGCCATTGCGACAGACGATATAATCGCAACCGTAACCGAACTAAAAGCCCGAGGAATCGAATTTTTGTCGGCACCGCCACACGAATATTACAAAGCAATTCCCGAAAGATTAGGAGTACATTTTGAAATGATGCACGAAGATTTGACCAAAATAGAAGCATTAGCCATTATGGTAGATGCCGATGAAGACGGCTATTTGCTTCAAATTTTTACAAAACCCGTTCAAGA
>JAYTNQ010000089.1:0-1838 GCA_043748255.1 Bacteroidota bacterium | reverse complement strand
TAAAAAGAAAAAAAGTAGTTTTTAGACTACTTTTTCTTTTTGTGTCGGTTAGCACGTGCTCGTTTTTTACGTTTGTGCGTTGCTACCTTATGTCTTTTTCTTTTTTTACCACTTGGCATATCTGTCGATTTTTAGGTGATTAATACTTTTTTTAAACTGCTTTGTTATTCGTTCTTACACCTTCTACAAACACTTTAGACGGCTTAAATGCTGGAATGTTGTGTGCGGGAATTTTGATTGTGGTGTTTTTTGAAATGTTTCTGCCTGTTTTTTCGGCTCTTGTTTTGATAATAAAACTACCAAAACCTCTCAAATAAACATTATCGCCTGATTCTAGTGATGCTTTCACTTCGTCCATAAACGCTTCTACTACGGCTTGAACATCTCCTTTTTCAAGACCTTTTTTGTCGGTAATTTTTGCTACGATATCTGCTTTAGTCATTTTCTTTCGTATTTTATATTAAGTACAATTTTTAAGTTTGCAAATATAAGAATTTAAAAATCAAATAATCAACCATTAAACATTAATTTTTATAATAAATTCATATATTTTTGCAATCAAATTCAAAATATGTCTTTTTCTAAGTTGTTAATTCAATGGTATTTACAAAACAAACGAGATTTGCCATGGCGAAAAACCCAAAATCCATACCCAATTTGGCTATCCGAGATCATGCTACAGCAAACCCGTGTGGCGCAAGGGCTACCTTATTATGAATCGTTTTTAAAAAATTTTCCTACTGTTTTTGATCTCGCAAACGCCCCCGAACAACAAGTTTTGTTGCTATGGCAAGGTTTGGGCTATTATTCGAGAGCCCGAAACTTGCACCAAACTGCACAAATTGTGGCGAATCAATATAATGGTGTTTTTCCGGCTGATTATAAGGGTTTGCTATCCCTAAAAGGAATTGGAAGCTATACCGCCGCCGCAATTGCCTCGTTTGCTTACAACCACGATGTTGCCGTTTTAGACGGTAATGTTTTTAGGGTTTTGTCGCGTTATTTTGATATAGATCAAGATATTATGCTGCCCACAACCAAAAAATATTTTGAAAACCTCGCCACCTCCTTGCTACCAAAAAATGATGCTGCCACCTTCAATCAAGCCATTATGGAATTTGGAGCCCTGCAATGTGTACCCAAAAATCCAGATTGTAGCAACTGCATCTTTGCCACAAGTTGTTTGGCATTCAAACTAAAAAAAGTGGGACTTCTGCCGGTGAAACTCAAGAAAATTAAAATCACAAAACGGTTTTTCAACTATTTGATTTTGAAAGACGATTGTCAAAAAACCATGATCAAACAACGCACCGACAAAGGAATTTGGCACAACCTATACGAGTTTCCGCTCATAGAATCTCAAACAGAAATTGAAATTGACACTTTAGAAAATCAACTTGCAGCTACCGATATATTTGAAAATAAAATTCAAAAAATCAGCCAGCTCAGCCCAATTAGCGTCTTGCACAAACTCACACACCAACATTTGTATATTAAATTTTGGGAAATAAAAGTAGCCGGAAACCTTGATGACGGTTTTTTGCACACCGAATTAAAACAGTTTCCGTTTCCAATTGTAATTCATAATTTTATCGAAAAGCACTATTTTTTGGCAGATAAATAAACGCCAATCAAGATCACAAATGCCCCAAATAGCTGCATCAAACTTAAGCTTTCGTGATCCAACATGCCCCAAAAAAAAGCAACAATAGGGATCAAATAGGTTACAGAAGTTGCAAAAACAGGTGACGAAATTTGAATCAATTTGAAAAATATCAAATTGGCTATTCCAGTGCCAAAAACACCCAAAATCATAATAAAAAATAGCGAATGCTCGG
>JAYTNQ010000088.1:0-1839 GCA_043748255.1 Bacteroidota bacterium | reverse complement strand
CTTTGAAATATTGTTTTTTTTGTGGTTTTGGATTATAAAGTAAATAGTTATTTTCAGGATAAAAATGACTCAAAATTCTAATCAAATCTCGACTATAATTGCCCAAACCTGTCCCGTTATGAAAAATTCTTTTTGCTTCATATCCAATCGTAAATGAATTGACATGCTTGTTTTTGACAAATTTCTCGTTTGCATTTTGATACATTTCGTTCAAAAAAACATAACGCATCCGAACGTGATGCGCCATGATTTTGGCTAATGTAATGCCATTTTGACCGTTCAAAATACCAAATTCAAGAATATAATGTTTAAAAAACCGAAATGCTGGTTTGAGATAAAAGTGTAAGGGATTTGGCTTTTCGTTCAATGCAAAAAGTTCCTGCGCTTTCAATCGGGAATACTGCAATCTTTTGGTCAAAAAATCTGCTTTATTTTTGTAAGAATAATGGTGAATAATTTCGTCCAAAACTCCAGTTTTACCATCTACAACAAGCTGTTCATGAACCAATTTATCAGAATATTGACATTTTGATTTTCTAAACAATCGAACGGCTTTGTCTTGGTTCTTACCGCCATAATGAAGTGGTTTGTTTTCAAAATAAAAAATCCTACGTACCCAAAAAGCATTGTTTTTTGGCTGCGTTTGAACTGTCCGTTTAATTTCTTGTATTCCTTTTTCGGTAATTCGCTCATCGGCATCAAAAAAAACTATCCAATCATTTGATGCCAAGCCTATTGCATAATTTTTTTGTTGTGAAAAATCGTCAAAAACACGTTGAAAAATTTTTACATGCTCAAATTCTGCTGCGATAATCGACAAGGTATTATCTGTGCTATAAGAATCAACAACAATTATTTCGTCTGCAAACGACATATTTTTCAGATATTCTCGAATATTGTCTTCTTCGTTTAAAACGATTGCTAATGCTGATATTTTTGTTGATTCGATCATTTTATTTTTTTAAAACCATGGTTTCAATAAAGGTTTGAAATGTGGCAAATTCATACTTTTTGTTTTTCATATATTGTATAAAATCATCCATTCTTGCAGCCATTTTTTGGCCAGAATTTTTAGAAACATAAGCTGGAAATCCAAATTTAGTTTGATCGCTCAAATCGATAAATTCCCAAGGATGAAAATACAAATTTAGATACTTATCAGTATTTAATGTTTTGATACAAAGCCATTTGTATAAAAATAATGGCAAATTATGAAATGACAACCAAAACAAAGGAAACCTAATAATTGGGCTTACAGATGCTGGAATTTGTAACACTTTTTGATCATAAAAAAAACGTCGTGGCTTTGAAAAATGATTATAACGACCTGGCAAATACGTTGGATTGAGCGAAGAATTGTATTGATAGCCCGCATCAAAAATGTCGTTTTCGTCCACCGGTTGCATTCTTGGCATTCTAAAACCGTTGATTTTGGAATTTGAAAGCGCTTCTAATCGCAGTTTGGAAGACTTGAGATGTGCCTCTTCAAATTGGCTATGAAAATAACTATGCGATGCCAACTCATGCCCTTCGGCAATAATTCTGTCAATGATTTTTGGTGCATTTTCTGCAAAAACCACCGTGCTAAAAAATGTCGCCTTGACGTTATTTTTTTGCAAAATATCAAGTATTATAGTAGTTCCAGCTATTGAAATACCAATTTGATCGTCAAACGAAATGTTTTTTTGATATTCAAACGGCATATCAAATTCTTCGATATCAAAGCTTAATAAAATCATTTTTTGTCAATATTGGTTTCGCGAATGATATAATTGGGTCTGTTTTTTGATTGGATAAATATCTTGCCCACATAAATACCGATGATGCCAAGCATAACCA
>JAYTNQ010000087.1:0-1840 GCA_043748255.1 Bacteroidota bacterium | reverse complement strand
ACATGACTTCTATTTTGAAATTACATGACTTCTATTTTGAAATTACATGACTTCTATTTTGAAATTACATGACTTCTATTTTGAAATTACATGGTATTTAATGCTCCAAAACACGCCTCAATGCTTTTGCTTTTAACAGGCATTCTTGATATTCTTTTTCGGGCTCAGACATCGCCGTTATGGCACTTCCTACAGAAAATGATAAAAATTTATTTTCTTTATTGTATAAAATGCTTCTAATGACAACATTAAAATCAAAATTACCGTTTGGTTCAAAATATCCAACAGCACCACTAAACAAGCCACGACGGCTTTCTTCGAGCGACTCAATGATTTTCATTGCAGCAATTTTTGGTGCCCCTGTCATACTTCCCATCGGAAATGTAGTTTTGATGGCATCAATAGCGGTATATTTTGGGTCTAATCTTGAAGTAATAGTAGAAATCATTTGGTGCACCTGCTCAAAAGGATACACTTTGCACAATTCAGTAACCAAAACAGTTCCTTTTTGGGCGGTTCTAGAAAGGTCGTTACGCACCAAATCGGTTATCATAATGTTTTCTGACCGCTCTTTTTGATCGGATGCTAATTGAATTTTTGAATTTTGATCTTCAATTTTATCCACAAATCTTTTTGAAGTTCCTTTTATGGGTTGCGATACCAACAAATCATTATTTTTTTTGAGATATCGCTCTGGCGATGCAGATAGTAAATAATGATTTTTGTTTTTAAAAAAGACAGAAAACGGGGCTTTTGAAATTTCGTTCAGTTTTTGAAATTTTTCGAGTGGATTTATATCACAATTTTCTGCAAAAAAAGACATGCAAAAAGTAGTTTCATACACTGCTCCTTGCTGGATATATTCAAGAATTTTTTTGACTTTTGAAACATAAGTATCTTTTGTAATTTGTTGATTCAAAACAACTTTAGACGGTGTAAACTCTTTTTTTACATAGGCTTGAATCTCAAGCAAATCACTATCAATCTCGTCATCACAAAGATGAAGATATAGTATTTGAAGTTGATTTTGGTTGAAAACAAATATTTTTTTTGGCTGAAAAAAAAACAGGTCTGCAAACCCCAAACCATCAAAATTTTGAGAACTCAAATCCTCGATGTCGTTTTTTAACTCATAAGACAAATACCCAAAAAGCCAGTCATTGCTAATTTGTTGGTATTGTTTCAAATCTTCAAAAGCATTTTTAAAATCGGTTTTTAGCGATGTAAACGCATCTACGGCAATCGCACACTCAAAATTTGAAAACTCTTGTGGATATTGATTGCTGTCCAAAAAAACTATTTCTCTAAACTGCTGCGCCCAGCCCAACAGTTGCTGTTTGAAAACCGCAGGATTGTCTATTAGAATGGATCTTGAAGTTCTCACAATAGGTTTATTAAGCGATTGGCGGCTTTTTGTTAAACGAAAAAAATTATTTTTCAAATTCTTTCAATGTTTTTATAATAATACTCACGCAATCAAGCAATTGTGCTTCGTTCATCACCAGTGGTGGCGCAAATCTAATGATGTTGCCGTGGGTTGGTTTGGCAAGCAGTCCATTGTCGCGCAATGCCATACAAATGTTCCATGCGGTGTCGCTTTCTTCGGTATCGTTGATTACAATGGCGTTTAGCAATCCGCGACCACGCACCAAGGTTGCTATAGTAGATGTTTGTATATATTGGTTGATTTTGTCACGAAACAATTTGCCTAAAGCACGGGCGTTTTGCGCCAGATTTTCGTCATCTACGACCTGAAGTGCTGCCACAGCCACGGCTGCTGCAATAGGGTTTCCGCCAAAGGTAGAGCCGTGTTGCCCTGGCTTGATCACATTCATGATGG
>JAYTNQ010000086.1:0-5069 GCA_043748255.1 Bacteroidota bacterium | reverse complement strand
CTGCAATTGCAACTATTGCCGCCTACGGGAGCATGATGTTTATTTCTTATTATCTCGGTCAAAAATATTATCCTATTCCTTATGATAAAATCAAAATTTTTGGATATCTAACCATTTCAATTGCTTTTTCGTTTCTATCTTTTTATGTTTTTAGAGCCAATTATTTTGTAGGAGCGGTATTTATTTTGGCATTCGCAGCCTATTTTTATAAAAACGAAAAAGCAATTTTGAAGGCATTATAAGCTTATGACAATTCTATCAAAATTGGGCAGTGGTCAGAATGTTTTGCCTCGGGCAAAATAGCAGCCCTGCTTAAATTTTTTTCTAATGTTTCACTTACCAAAATATAATCTATTCGCCAACCTTTGTTATTGTTTCTGGCACCCGCACGATAGCTCCACCACGAATATTGGTGAGGTTTTTTGTTAAAAATGCGAAAGCTATCCAAAAATCCATTTTTGAGAAAAACATCTAGCCATTCGCGCTCTTCCGGCAAAAATCCCGATACATTTTTATTACGAATAGGATCGTGAATATCAATTTCTTGATGGCAAATATTATAATCACCACAAATAATTATTTTTGGAAATTGTATTTTTAAATTGTTAATATAGTTTTGAAAGTCTGCCATAAACATAAATTTGTGTGCCACCCGCTCGATATTTGAGCCCGAAGGCAAATAAAGACTCATCACAGAGCAATCATCAAAATCGGCTCTAATATTGCGACCTTCAAAATCCATGTGTGCAATACCAGTGCCATAAACCACGTTGTTTGGCTTGATTTTTGACAAAATGGCCACTCCGCTATATCCTTTTTTTGTAGCCGAAAAATAGTATTGATACGGATAACCTGCTGCTGTAATTTCTTCAGTCGGAATTTGATCTTCGGTCGCCTTGATTTCTTGCAAACAAATCACATCTGGATTGGCGTGTTCTAGCCATTCAATAAAACCTTTGGTGATTGCAGCTCTAATTCCGTTTACATTATAAGAAATAATTTTCATGCTTTGAATAAAATGAATTGTTTTTTGATTTAATCTCGTGGCCGTTTTTCTCTTCGTTCTTGTCTATTTTCTTGGCGCTCGGCTTGCATTTTCTCCCATTTTTCCAGCTGTTGTGGTGTCAAAATGGCTTTTAGTTTTTGCTTCATGGCTATTTTTTCGTCCAAAATTTGATTCTTCATCGCAAAAACTTCCTCGTCGGTTGGTTTTTTGTGAGCTGCTCTGTTTGCATCCCGAGTAGCTCTCGCTTTTTCCATTTTGTCACCTACTTCAGACATGATTTTTGAAATAGATTGTTGTTGATCGCTGTTTAAATCCAAATCCAAAGTCATTTTTTTGACCATAATTTGGGTGCGTTGCTCAGCCGACATTTTTGGTTGTCGCTCCGTTTGATCATGGCGTTGCCCAAAAGAAAAACTTACAAAACCTAATAAAAGAGATAAAAAAATATTTTTCATAATAATTAATTTTTAGAATGTAAAATTATATTAAATTGGTTTACAAAAACATAAAAATCTGTTAATGTTTTCATGATTCTCGGCTCTAACTACTTTGTCGCTTTGCGGTTTTGTATTATATTTGCAAAAAATAAAAACCAAAATCAATGTTCAATAATCTAAGTGATAAATTAGACAAAGCCTTTCATATACTAAAAGGACACGGAAAAATAACCGAAATAAACGTTGCAGAAACCCTCAAAGAAGTACGCCGTGCCTTGCTTGATGCAGATGTTAATTTTAAAATCGCTAAAGATTTTACAAATAGAGTCAAAGAAAAAGCCATTGGGCAAGATGTATTGACCACCTTACAACCTGGGCAACTTTTGGTCAAGTTGGTCAAAGACGAATTGACAGAATTAATGGGAGGCGATGTAGCTGGCATAAATCTTTCTGGAAATCCAACCGTGATTTTGATGTCTGGACTTCAAGGCTCTGGAAAAACGACATTTTCTGGAAAATTGGCCAATTATTTGAAAACAAAAAAAGGCAAAAAACCGCTTTTGGTAGCCTGTGATGTCTATAGACCAGCCGCTATCAATCAGCTGCACGTAGTGGGTGAACAAATTGGAGTTGAAGTTTTTTCGGATACCGAAAACAAAAACCCTGTCGAAATTGCACAAAACGCCATCAAACATGCCAAAGCAAACGGTTTTAATGTTGTGATTGTAGATACCGCCGGGCGATTGGCAGTAGATACCGAAATGATGGCCGAAATTGAGCGCGTTCATAAAGCCATTTCGCCACAAGAAACCCTTTTTGTGGTTGATGCAATGACCGGTCAAGATGCCGTAAACACAGCAAAAGCATTTCATGACATTCTGAATTTTGACGGCGTAATTCTAACAAAATTAGACGGTGATACACGTGGCGGTGCCGCCATTTCGATCAAATCAGTAGTCAACAAACCAATTAAATTTGTAGGAACAGGCGAAAAAATGGACGCCATAGACGTCTTTTATCCAGTGCGTATGGCAGAACGTATTTTGGGCATGGGCGACGTAGTGTCATTGGTAGAAAGAGCCCAAGAACAATATAATGAAGAAGAAGCCAGAAAATTACAGAAAAAAATCGCCAAAAATCAATTTGGTTTCGATGATTTTCTAACCCAAATTCAGCAAGTCAAAAAAATGGGAAATATGAAAGACCTGGTAGGCATGATTCCCGGAGCTTCAAAAGCAATGAAAGACATTGAAATCGAAGATGACGCTTTCAAACATATCGAAGCCATCATACACTCGATGACCCCTACAGAGCGAAGCAAGCCCACTATTATTGATGTGAAACGAAAAAACAGAATCGCTAAAGGCGCAGGGCGAAAAATTGAAGAAGTCAATCAATTGATGAAACAGTTTGAACAAATGAGCAAAATGATGAAGATGATGCAAGGGCCAGGAGGCAAAAATCTGATGAAAATGATGGGCAATATGAAATAATTTTTTACCAAAAAACCAACCAAAATGCAATTACTAGACGGAAAAAAAGTATCCAACGATATCAAAAATGAAATCACTGCCGAAGTAGATTTGATGAAAAAAAATGGCGAAAAAGTGCCCCATTTGGCCGCCATAATTGTAGGAAACGATGGTGCAAGCTTGACCTATGTTGGCAGCAAAGTAAAAGCCTGCGAACGGGTTGGATTTGAATCAACACTGATCAAAATGCCAAGCACAACCTCTGAAGCCGAACTCCTAAAAAAAATCAAGCAACTAAATAACGACGATAACATCGATGGATTTATTGTGCAACTACCTTTGCCAGAGCAGATTGACACACAAAAAGTATTAATGGCAATCGATCCCAGCAAAGACGTTGACGGTTTTCATCCCGAAAATTTTGGCAAAATGGCATTAGATATGACCACCTTTATCCCGGCAACACCCTTCGGAATTTTAGAACTTTTAGAACGCTATCAAGTAGAAACCAAAGGCAAACACACCGTAGTAATTGGGCGAAGCCATATTGTAGGCAGACCCATGAGCATTTTGATGGGGCGCAAAGGCTTTCCGGGCAACTCGACCGTGACCCTGACCCACAGTTATACCAAAAACATAGCACAAATCACCACCCAAGCCGATATTATCATCACCGCACTCGGCGTACCCAATTATCTCAAGGCCGAGATGGTCAAAGATGGCGCAGTCGTTATAGACGTTGGAATTACCCGACTTGCAGACGAAAAATCTGAAAAAGGATATACCATCACAGGCGATGTCGATTTTGAAAACGTAAGCAAAAAAGCCTCGTATATAACCCCAGTTCCGGGAGGTGTAGGCCCAATGACCATTGCGATGTTGCTCAAAAACACACTCTTGGCAAGAGAACAACGAAAGTAATATTGCGTTAAATATAAAACAAATCGATCCACAAACACTGTCAAACAAACAGTGTTTTTTTTTGGGCGTGCCCCTTGCGGGTCGGTCTCCGGCTCCCGCTCTTTTTTTTGGGCTGAAAAACGCCCAAAAAAAAGGAGCTCCGCCTTTGCCCTCACGCAAACCATCTTGAGTTTGACAAGCCATTTTCAAAACAACATTGGTCTCAAACCTCTACTATAAAACAAATTGACAGATCTACTGCTTTTTTGCTGTTTTTTCAAAAAAACGTAGCGATAGCAACGTCTTTTGAAATGGTTTTTGAAAACGATAAGGTCTAATTTATCCCCGATTGTAGCGGCATCCTTTTTGGTTTTTTTTCAAAAAAACCAAAAAGATATAGCGAAAAGCGGGACGAGTGGTGTATTGAAATAGTATGTGGTGATCCAAAAAAAAAAAATTAGTTTTTTATAATTTTAATTGTTTTTTCTTCATTTTCGCTCCATATTTTGAGCAAATAGATTCCTTTGTTCAAATCTATCAGCTCTATTTGGGCGGTCATTTGAAATGGTTTTTGGGTAATTATTTTTTGACCAAAAATGGTGATCAGATCTATTTGGTCTATTGGTTTTCTATTTGAAATGTTTAAAATAGAGGAGGTTGGGTTTGGATATACTTTCAAGTTTTCAAACGGGCGGGTTTGTGCCGCCAACGCCGATATTACATTGATGCAAACCGAGCCGACTTGGCAATTATTTGGGTTGGTGATTTCGCATAATGTATAGGGCAAGCAATAACTTCCGAGCGGCGTGTTTGGGGCAATGCTAACGGCTCCGGTTTGTGTATTGAGGCTCACAGGGCTAAAGACCATCGATGGCGTGATGCTGACATTTGAAGTTGTTGCTAGGACTGTGTCCAAAAAATCATTGGTCAAAACATTGCCAATCTCGCCACTGATGTTGTTTTGGGCTACTTCAAAAACATCATTTGTTACAAATAAACTTGTTAAAGTGACAGTTACACAGAGGTTTGCGCTGCTACAATTATTTGGGTTGGCATTTTCACAAATGGTATAGGGCAGGCAATAAGTGCCTGAAGGAGTGTCTGTTACAACGGCAATAGAGCCGTTTGCATTGATTGTGATTGCATTGTTTGCTACTGAAAAAAGTGTTGTTTCTGACGGCAAAATGGGTAAGCCGTTCAGGGTGTCGTTTGCCAAAACGGAAATACCAAAACAGTTGGATCCAAATACGTTTA
>JAYTNQ010000085.1:0-5074 GCA_043748255.1 Bacteroidota bacterium | reverse complement strand
GATATTATAAACAAATAACATCTAACAAAAAATGTCTCAAAAACCCAAAAAGTCTATAATAGCCCCGATGCAGCGGTATCCTTTTTTTGGTTTTTTTTCAAAAACCAAAAAAAGATATAGCGTGCAGCGGGACGGGTAGTGTGGGGTAGGGGTGGTGTGCGCCAAAAACAACAGAAATTTTTTTGTGGTGGCCATAAAATATAGGGTATTGGTGGTTCAAAAATTGGTTCAAAAATTTAAAATAACAGTTCGGTATGTTGTGGTTTCTGCGGCTATAATTTTTATATTTGCAAAAAGTTTCAAAAATGATGCGTCAAGATTTTTCACTACTCGAGCCCAAAAAGCATATTATCATAAAAGGTGCGCAAATGCACAATCTCAAAAATCTTGATGTTGCGATTCCGCGAAACAAATTGGTAGTTATCACTGGTTTGTCTGGCTCTGGAAAGTCGTCTTTGGCATTTGATACATTGTATGCCGAAGGGCAGCGGCGGTATGTTGAAAGTTTGTCGTCTTATGCGCGACAATTTTTGGGCAGATTAGACAAGCCAAAGGTAGAATATATCAAGGGAATTGCTCCAGCAATCGCTATAGAGCAAAAGGTAAATACCACAAATGCGCGCTCTACGGTGGGCACATCTACAGAGATTTATGATTATTTGAAGTTGCTTTTTGCTAGAATTGGAAAAACATTTTCGCCTGTTTCTGGCTTTGAAGTCAAAAAAGATAGTGTAACGGATGTAGTAAATTTTGTTAAAAAGTTAGAAATCGGGACTAAATTGTTGCTTCTTGCCCCTGTTTTTTTAGAAAAGGATCGAAAAATGGAAGACAAACTCAAAGCGTTGCTTCAACAAGGTTTTGCTAGAGTTTTGGTTGGTGATGAAACGATTCGGATGGATGATTTTTTGAAAAGTGAGCAGGTCAAAAAAGTCAAAAAAGCAACTGTTTTTTTGGTCATAGATAGAGTTGTTGTTCAGGATGATGAGGCTTTTTTAAACCGATTGTCAGATGCGATTCAAACGGCATATTTTGAAGGAAAGGGTGATTGTTTTTTGCAAGAATTGGAATCAAAAAAACGACATTCCTTTAGCAATAAATTTGAGTTAGATGGTTTGCAATTTGTAGAGCCAAATGTGCACCTGTTTAGCTTTAACAATCCGTTTGGAGCTTGTCCTGCGTGCGAAGGTTATGGCAATGTGATTGGGATTGACGAAGATTTGGTGATTCCAAACACGGCACTTTCTATTTATGAAAATGCAATTTTTGCATGGCGTGGCGAAAGCATGAGCTGGTATAAAGATGCTTTGATAAAATCGGCCTATTTGTTTGATTTTCCGATACATAAACCGTATTTTGAACTAAGTGATACCCAAAAAGAGCTGCTCTGGAAAGGCAATAAGCATTTTGTTGGATTGCATGATTTTTTTAAGGAATTGGAAGAAAAAAACTACAAAATTCAAAATCGTGTGATGCTTTCACGTTATCGAGGCAAAACAAAATGTTTCAGTTGCAAAGGAAAACGACTGCGGGAGGAGACAAATTTTATTAAAATTGCAGGCAAAACAATCTCTGATTTGGTGGATTTGCCTATCAAAAAGTTACTTCCGTTTTTTGAAACTTTGGCTTTATCAGAATTTGACCAGAAAGTAGGCAAACGACTTTTGATTGAAATCAACAATCGTTTGGCATTTTTGAGCGAAGTTGGATTGGATTATTTGACACTCAATCGCAACTCTGCTACTTTGTCTGGAGGCGAGTCACAACGCATCAATTTGGCGACCTCGTTGGGCAGTAGTTTGGTTGGATCGATGTATATTTTGGACGAGCCAAGCATAGGTCTGCACCCAAAAGACACCGAAAAATTGATCAAAGTTTTGCTATCACTTCGAGATTTGGGCAATACGGTTATTGTGGTAGAGCACGACGAAGATATTATGAAAGCTGCCGATATGATTATCGATATTGGTCCAGAAGCCGGAACCCACGGTGGCAATCTGGTGGCACAAGGTGATTTTGAAACAATTTTGAACTCTACGTCGTTAACAGCTCAATATTTGAACGGTGATTTAAAAATTGAAGTTCCATCAAAACGCAGAAAATCAAATGCTTATATCGAAATTTTGGGAGCACGCGAAAACAATTTGCAAAATGTTGATGTTCAATTTCCACTTGAAGTTTTGACTGTTATCACCGGCGTTTCTGGGAGTGGGAAAAGCACTTTGGTCAAAAAAATTCTATTTCCTGCGATGCAAAAAAAAATAGACGGTGTTGGAGATAAGGCGGGTCAATTTTCAGAAATACGCGGTTTTTATCATAAAATTCAACATATTGAGTATGTAGATCAAAATCCAATTGGGCGCAGCTCACGGTCTAATCCGGTGACGTATATCAAGGCGTATGACGATATTAGAGATATTTTTGCAAAAGAAAAATTATCAAAAATAAGGGGTTATTTGCCCAAACATTTTTCATTCAATGTTGATGGCGGTCGCTGCGAAAGTTGTCGAGGTGAAGGTAGCGTCAATGTTGAAATGGTTTTTATGGCAGATGTTTCGTTGCCATGCGAAACCTGTGGAGGCAAGCGTTTTATGAAAGAAGTGCTTGAAGTGCGCTTTTTTGAAAAAAATATTGATGATATCCTTACGATGACAATAGATGAGTCATTGCTGTTTTTTGGAGAAAATAAACAAACAAAATTGGTTCAAAAACTGCAACCCCTTCAAGATGTTGGATTGGGATATGTTCAGCTCGGACAGTCCTCATCAACGCTATCAGGAGGTGAAGCACAACGTATCAAATTGGCTTCTTTTTTGGTAAAAGGCACCACAAAAGAAAAAGCACTTTTTGTTTTTGACGAGCCTACAACAGGATTGCATTTTCATGACATCAAAAAATTATTGACCTCATTTGATGCGCTTATCGAAAAAGGACATTCCATTATTGTGATCGAACACAATTTAGATTTGATAAAATGTGCAGATTGGGTTATTGATCTTGGTCCAGAAGGCGGCGAAAATGGAGGGCAAATTCTGGCGATTGGCACCCCTGAAATGATTGCAAAAAACAAAAAATCAATTACGGGTCACTATTTGAAAGAGAAGTTATTGATACAGAATTAGATTTTTAATTTTGAAAATCCGTAATAATTATCGAAATTTGGTAATATAAATAAAATAGAAAATCATGAAGAAATTTCAATTAGAAATAAAATGGGCAATATTGTTTTCGCTACTTACTTTGCTTTGGACAATTGGAGAAAAAATCTCTGGATTGCATGATATCCATCTTGACAAACAGGTTTTTTATACCAATTTTTTTGCTATTCCAGCAATTTTGATATACGTATTTGCGCTTTTAGACAAAAGGAAAAATGAATTTCAAAACATGATGAATTTTCAACAAGGATTTGTGACCGGAGTTTATATGTCGTTTATTATCATGATTTTAAGCCCAATTGTACAATATATTTCGATGACTTTTATTTCGCCAAAGTATTTTGAAAATATCATTTTGTTTGTTGTAAAAAACAAATCAATGACAGCAATCGAGGCTCAAAAATATTTTAATTTAAAATCTTATATTTTTCAATGTGCTTTTTTTGCGCTTTCAGTTGGGGTTGTCACTTCTGCAATTGTGGCTTATTTTTTGCAATCTAAATCAAAAAATTAAGATGAAAAACAAAATAATTTTAGGAAGCTTGCTCTTTATGGGTCTAAATTCTTGTATTAGCACCAAATTGACGATTAAAAATATAGATCAAAACGCTCCAATTTTGACATTAAAAAATCAAAAGGAATTTAGGATAACCGATTTTTCAACAGACAAACGCTACGGATATGACGCAGATTATCCAGTAAATTTATTTTATAAGGATACCAAAAATGACAGTATTAATCAGATTCGTTTTTTGAACGCCTTGGTTGGTCCAAATCAAGAAACAATTATATATAAAAAAGTCAAAAATTGTTGTCCCTTTATGACCAAAAACACAGCTACAGGCGCAGGTTTTTTGACCGTATATTCCCTTCAATGGAATCAGGAAATGAAATCTATATTATTGTATCTCAATGCGTTTGAAAAAGGAAAAGTTCAGGTGCCGCTTGGTTTTGGATTAAAAAAATAAAAAAATCGATTCTGGATTGAATCGATTTTTTTTATTTAAAATTAGGAATTAAATGGCGTTTACAATTGCTGCAAAATCAACTGCTTTGAGAGCAGCTCCACCAATTAGTCCGCCATCAACATCTGGTTTTGAAAAAATTTCTTGTGCATTATCGGGCTTTACACTGCCACCATAAAGGATAGAAACTGCATCTGCAATTTCGTTTCCAAATGATTTTCTGACGGTTTCCCTAATAAATTCGTGCATTTCTTGGGCTTGCTCTGGGCTTGCAGTTTCGCCGGTGCCAATTGCCCAAACCGGCTCGTAGGCCAAAACAATATTGCTCCAGTTTTCGGCTTTGATTTGAAACAAACCGTCACGAAGTTGGTTTTCTACGATATTAAAATGTTGTGCCTCTTGACGGTCTTTGAGTTCTTCGCCAAAGCAAAAAATCACATTCATTTGATGCTCTATGGCTTGATCTACTTTGAATGAAATAATGGCATCACTTTCGTGAAAAATAGCGCGTCTTTCAGAATGACCCAAAATTACAGTATTCACGCCAACACTTTTGAGCATATCTGCTGAAACTTCTCCCGTAAAAGCACCATTTTCTGAGGCGTGCATGTTTTGTGCGGCTACTTCGATATTGGTATATTCAAGATGATCTACGGCATAAGCAAGATTAATAAATGTTGGGGCAACAATAATTTTAACTGCTTTATCGGTTGGCAATTTGTCTATCAAATCATTTAATAAATCTTCTGTTTCTTCGGCATTTTTGTTCATTTTCCAGTTTCCGGCAACGATTTTTAATCTCATTATTTAAGGGTTTTTAGGGTTGTATTGATTGTTTCAAAATCGGTTTCGATGGCGCGATAAGTTATAATTTTTCCATCTTTGTCAATAATCAAATACCGTGGAATCCAATCCAGATTTATGGCTTTTCCGAACTTGCCTTTCATACCGTCT
>JAYTNQ010000084.1:0-1842 GCA_043748255.1 Bacteroidota bacterium | reverse complement strand
ATAAAATCAGGGTATATTCAAATGGGGCTGTTGCAACACAATGGTCAAAATTTGAAGTTTGCATCACTACACCACCACCCATCACCAACGATGATTGTGCCACCGCGATACCTGCCGTTGTAAACAATGGTTTGGAATGTGTTGTTGTTACTGGGGGAACCATTACGGGAGCTACTGCTTCGGGAGGCAATGTAAGTTGTGTTGGATCAGAAGATGATGATGTTTGGTTTAGTTTTGTAGCAACTGCAGACCATCATTATTTTTCGCTTATAAATGTTATAGGAACAAGTACCGACTTGAATTTTGCCGTTTATGGCGGAAATTGTACCAATTTGAGTTCTGTTTTTTGTAGTCCTGCCGCTTCACTTGCAGGCGACAAAGTTGGTTTTATTGTCGGACAAACCTATTTTGTAAGAGTTTGGTCAAATGCAGTTGCTCTTCAAGATATAAATTTTGAACTTTGTATAGGCAAAGTTTTGCCACCAATTATTACCAATACTATACAATATACTAAACAACAGTTGATAGAAGACGTTTTGTTGGGAACTACTTGCGCATCTGTGACCAATATTACTTTTTCTACCGGAACAAATTTTAGTTCTGCAAACGGGATTGGCTATTTTAATAAAGCTGGTTCGGAATTTGCTTTTCAGGACGGGGTTATTTTATCTACCGGAAGCGTCGATACAGCACCTGGTCCAAACCTAACTACCCAAAGTACTGGGATAAATACGTGGACTGGCGATACAGATTTAGAAGCCATTATTTTAGCTGGTACAGGCAATGCTTTAAACTCTTTGAATGCTACCAAATTTGAGTTTGATTTTATTCCTTTAGCCAATCAAATTAGTTTCAATTTTATTTTTGCCTCCGAAGAGTATGGAACTTTTCAATGTTCGTTTTCAGATTCATTTGCATTTATTTTAACAAACAATGTAACTAATGTATCAACAAATTTGGCACTTGTTCCAAATACAACTACACCAATTTCTGTTGTTACGATTAGAGATAATATACACAATGCTTCATGCGACTCTGTTAACCCTGAATATTTTGGTTCATATTACGGCACAACGGGTATCAATCCGCTTGGAGCGCCTATCAATTTTAATGGTGTTACGGTGCCAATGACCGCTTTTTCACAAGTGACTCCAGGAGTTCAATATCATATCAAAATGGTTGTTGCAGACAGAAACGATACCCTTTTTGATTCAGCAGTATTTTTGGAAGGCGGTAGTTTTGACATTGGAAAAATAGAATTGGGCGGCGATTTTTTATTAACCAATGGAAATGCCGTTTGTCAAGGCGATACCATCACAATCGATTCTGGATTAGATGCTACGTTATATACTTTTAAATGGTTTTTAAACGGTGGTGAAATTCCAAATGAGAACAACTCTGTTTTAATTGTAAATCAAGCAGGCGTTTATACTGTTGTGGCACAATATATTAACTCTACTTGTACTGGCACAGATTCTATAACCGTTGATTTCTTTCAAGAAGAAGTTGCTGGCACACCCATAGATTTGATAAAATGTACTGCTGCAACAAGCGGAGTATTTGATTTAACCCAAAATGCTTTGGCTATTTTAAATCCTTTTGCTATTGTTCATAATCTAAAATATTATACTTCTGAAGCTGATGCTTTAGCAGATGCAAATCCAATTTTGATACCAGATTCTTATCAAAATGTAAGCAATCCACAGACGATATATGTATCGGTTACAAACTCGTTTTCAAGTTGTAAACAAGTTGTTTCTTTTGAAATAAAATTACAAGATCTCACGCCAATTTTTACTTTAACAGGCGATTTAGAAATTTGTCCTTTAGCAACAACAACAA
>JAYTNQ010000083.1:0-1848 GCA_043748255.1 Bacteroidota bacterium | reverse complement strand
TTAGCGCAATAGTGCTGTCTATCAAGTTGTATTTTAGGGCTTGCTTGATCCCTTTTTGGCTGCGGTCAAACTTGCGAGTTTGCACCAATGACGAGTGCAAATACAAATTATGAGGCATCACAGTAGCACCAATAATTCCGATTGCGATATACAATGCCGCTTGATTTGGCATAGATGGAATCAAGCCTTGCATGACATTTGTGAGTTCGGGCTGCGCAAAAAACATTTCAAAAAGAAAAGATATACCTATAATAAGAACCAATGCAATGATGAAAGCTTCCATTTTTTTGATGCCTTTGTTGATCAAAAACAACAACAAAAAAGTGTCTAAAACCGTAATCAAAACGCCCTCAATAAGCGGAATGCCAAACAAAAGATTGATCCCTATAGCCATACCAAGCACCTCGGCAAGATCGCAAGCAGCAATAGCAACTTCTGCCAAAAAATACAAAATATAATTGATAAATTTTGGATAAGTCTCTCGCGAGGCTTGTGCCAAATCGCGCTGGGTGACAATGCCAAGCCGTGCACTCAAGCTTTGCAGGAGCAGCGCCATTAGGTTGCTCATCAGCAAAACCCATAGCAACGAATAGCCAAATTGGCTGCCGCCTGCCAAATCTGTAGCCCAGTTTCCAGGATCCATATAGCCAACACTCACCAAATAGGCTGGCCCAAAAAAAGCTAATATTTTTTTAAAAACGGTTGTTTTATTTTGTGTAGCAACCGATTGATGTACTTCTTCGAGAGATTTGCTCATAAAAAACAATTTTTACAAATATAGTTTATTAATTTTGAAAAAAAATCACGTTAACACAAATGAAACACTACCATTATATATTTGCAGGCGCAGGATTGGCTACTTTGATGACGGTTTATAAAATGATTTTGTCTCAAAAATTTGAACACAAAAACATTTTGATTTTGGATCAAAATCAAAAAACAGCAAATGACAGAACCTGGTGTTTTTGGTCCAAAGAAATCACAATTTGGGATCATTTGATTTCAAAATCATGGCGAATGGCACTTTTTGCAGATGCAAATTATCAACAAAAAATGGATTTAAAACCCTATCAATACCATAAAATTCAAGGGTTAGACTTGTATCAATTTGTTTTAAAAATAATTTCCGAACAAAAAAATATCGAAATAAAATATCAAAAAGTAACTGCAACGACAGACCTCAACGACCATGTTTTGGTTCAAACAAACCAAGAGCATTTTACAACAGACACCTTGTTGAATAGTATTTTTGACAAAAAAAAAATCACAAATCAAACCAAATATGCCGTTTTGCAACAGCATTTTGTAGGCTGGTTTGTAGAGTGCGAACAAGAAGTTTTTGACCCATCCACGGCTACTTTTATGGATTTTTCGGTCGAGCAAAAAGCAAATACACGCTTTATGTATGTGCTGCCAACTACCAAAAAGGTGGCTTTGGTAGAATACACCTTGTTTTCAAAAAACCTTTTGCCTTTTGAAGCATACGAAACAGAAATTGTCAAATATCTTGAAAAAATGGGTGCCAAAAACTATACAATTATCGAAAAAGAGCAGGGCAGCATTCCGATGAGCTGTTATCCGTTTTGGAAAAAAAACTCTAAAAACATTATCAATATTGGCACTGCTGGCGGTTGGACAAAGCCTAGCACAGGCTTCACTTTTCGGAACAGCGATCAAAAATCGACAGAGTTGGTCGCATTTTTACAGACCCAAAAAAACGGTCGTTTGTTTTACAAAAAAACCAAATTTTGGTGGTATGATTTGCTTTTTGTCGAAGTTTTAAGCCGCAACAACGCTATCGGTCATCAGGTTTTCGGACAGCTTTTTCGACGGGCAAAACCCAGTCTT